>URKH01000051.1 GCA_900548255.1 uncultured Collinsella sp.
AAGAAGCCCTCGCCGCACGAAGTGCGCAGCGAGGGCTTCTTGCATGTCCGAGGACGTGCCTAAAAGTAAGCTGATGGCGGGCCCGGACGACTACAGGGCTATCGATTACCCCGTGTTCTGCAGTCCTGCCGAGACGCCGGTCACGGTCGAAAGAATCAGGCTCATGTACTCGGCCTTCTTCTCCTCGGCCATCTCGTCCTGGTTCATACGCACCTCGCGAAGGGCGCGGACCTGGGCGATGGACAGGGCGTCGACATAGGGGTTGCGCACGCGGACAGCGCAGCCAAGCACGCGGCGGCGCTGTAGCGGCCACTCGTCACCGACGATGGCAAGGACCCACTTACGGGTGAGCTGCATCTCGGTGAAGACCTTCTCGGACAGATCCTGGCGATCGCCCAGGTGCAGATACATCTTGGCGATGCGCTGGTCGGTCTTAGCGATCGACATCTCGATGTTGTCGATAAAGGTGCGGAAGAACGGCCACTCCTGGTAGGCAGCCTTGAGCTGATCAAGGTCGCCAAGCTGCTCGCAGGCAGTACCCAGGCCGTACCAAGCGGCCAGATTGATGCGCGCCTGGCTCCAGCTGAAGATCCACGGAATGGTACGCAGGTCGTCGAGCGACTTGGCGCCCAGGCCGCGCTTGGCGGGACGCGAGCCGATCGGCAGCAGACCGACCTCGGTCAGCGGCGTCACGGTCGAGAACCACGGTGTAAAGTCCTCGGTGTTCAGCAGGTCCAGATAGCGCTCATGGCTTACTGCGTTGAGCTTCTCCGCCATATCCCAGAACTTCTGCGTGGTCTCGGTGTTGGTCTTCTCGACACTCGGGGCCGACTGCAAAAGCGTTGCGGCGGCAACGGACTCAACATGGCGCTGGGCCAGCGTGCGGTTGCCGTAACGGGCAAAGATGACCTCGCCCTGCTCGGTGAGCTTAAAGAAACAGTTGACCGAGCCCTTGGGCTGCGCCAGCACGGCCTTGTTGGCCGGGCCGCCGCCACGGCCCACGGCACCGCCGCGACCGTGCATGAGCACCAGGTCGATATCGTTCTTCTCGGCCCACTTGGCGATGCGCTCCTGCGCGGAGTGCAGCGCGAGCATGGCCGTGGTAGGACCGGCGTCCTTGGAGGAGTCGGAATAGCCCAGCATGACCTCCATGCGGCGGTTGGTCTGGGCAAGGCGCTTTTGCACCACGGGCAGCGTAAGCATCTGGTCGAGCACGTCGACGCAGCCCTCGAGGTCCTCGAGCTGCTCGAACAGCGGGATCACGTCGAGCTCGGGGACATCCTCCTCGTGTGCAAAGGACAGGTGGGCAAGCTCAAAGACGTCGGCCACATGCTGGGCGCTCTTGGTAAACGAGATGATGTAGCGATGCGCCATCTTCTTGCCGTAGCGCTTCTGGATGGAGCCGATGGCGCGGAAGGTATCGATGACCTCGCGCGTCATGGGCTGCAGGTCGCCATGGATACCGTTCTCGTGGATATCCTTGAGGGCGCGGGCGTGCACCACGGAGTGCTGACGGAACTCCATCTCGACCATATGGAAGCCGAAGGACTCGACCTGCCAGATGATGGTCTGGACCGGGCCGTAGGCAGCACGGACGGCACCGCAGGCGGCCAGCGAGCGCTGGACGACGCGCAGGTCCTCCAGGAACTCATCGGCGCTGTGGTACATGGTGTCGGTGATGCGACGGACGGTGGCGTTGAGTCGGTCTGCCATGACGAGCATGACGGCGCGATGCGGCTCGTGCTCGGAGATCAGCTCGGCGCGTGCCGTGTACTGGGTGCTCATCTCGACCTGATGGTTCCACAGGTTGATGAGCTCGGCAGACGGCTTGCTGTAGGTGGCCTCGAGCGTGAGGTTGCGGCCGATGCGGCGGCACTTGTCCTCGAGCTTGAGCACCATATGGGTGAAATACTTGGCGGCGACCTCACGGCTTACCTTGGCGGTGACGTTGGGGTTACCGTCGCGGTCGGAGCCGATCCAGCTGCCGGGATGGAAGAATGCCGGGCACAGCGGCGGCACGGTACCGGCCTTATCACCCAGCACCCAGTCGTCAAAACGACGATAGATGACGGGAATGACGTCGAACAGCGTGTTATCGAAGATGTCGATGATGGTATCGGCTTCCTCGACCGGCGTGGGCTTCTTGAGCGCGATGGGGCTCGTACGCACCAGGGCGTCGATCTCCTGCAGCATATGGCGCTCGTTCTCCACCAGGTCGGAGCCGCCCAGACGCGGACGCTCCTCCAGCAGGTTGGAGATACGGCGAATCTTGCCCTCGACGGCCTTGCGACGGGCTTCGGTGGGATGTGCTGTAAAGACAGGGTGGAACTCAAGCTTGCCGAGCAGCTCGTTGGCGCCCTCGACACCCCTCTCGTTTACCAACTGGTGATAGGCGACGGTGAGTTCGTTGGCGGGATCGACCTCGGTATCGGTCGACGCACCGGCCTCGCGCTCGCGCAGCTGCGCCACACGGTAATTCTCCTCCGACAGGTTTGCCAGATGGAAGAAGCTCGTAAAGGCGCGGACGATAACCTGCTGTTTATCGAGCGGCAGGCTGTCGATCAAATCGACGACTTCGCGAAACGCCACGGCGGTGGGCTCGTCGGCAGTGGGCACGCCCTGCTCGTCGACGGACTCATCGGCAGCACGGCTACCGGGGTTGCCGGCATTGGCCACAATCTCGGCTGTCAAAATCTTGTCGAACAGGTCCGCGATCTCGGGATCATACTCGCTAAGCACACGGCGCTCCAGGCGCAAGAACAGCGCCAGATTGTCGCGCAGCTCCTCGGGGATCTCGATCTCGGCGAGACGCTCCTTGGACTCGGCATTCGAGCCGATTCGGTTAACGAGGCGGTTGACCACGGCAGCGACGCGCGCCGCGGCTTCGGGTACAGACTGGTTGCTTAGGTTCTCAGCCACGTTTCCTCCCATTCCTCCTTCTATGCACGTAACATGCGGTATCCATTATAGGCACTCGGCAAAAACTTTCGGAGCTGATTGCGCTTTACCACACAAAAGTATTTTCTGCATTGCAAGGGTTTTTGCCCCAAATGGTCGTATTTCTCGGTGGACG
The DNA here is from genome assembly GCA_900548255.1 of uncultured Collinsella sp. GTDB lineage: Bacteria > Actinomycetota > Coriobacteriia > Coriobacteriales > Coriobacteriaceae > Collinsella. The sequence continues at coordinate 3,074 of URKH01000051.1, forward strand.
GCATATGCAAACGGGGGCATTCCGCATAAATGCGAAACACCCCCGTAACAATCGCTCTCCATGAGCAGGGCACGTTAGCAGGCCCGCAGCTCAAAAAGATGCGCTACAGGCGCTCGCGAACCGCCTCGACCACGTTGGCCAAATCGACGAGAACCTCGTCGTGACTCTGCATGTCGCGCACCTTGACCTTGCCGGCGGCAAGCTCGTCGCCGCCCAGGACCAGGATGAGCTTGGCGCCCACCTTGTCGGCCTGCTTAAACTGGGCCTTGAGCGAACGACCCTGGTAGTCGGCCTCGGTCACGATGCCTGCGGCGCGAAGCTCCTGCGTGATGGCAAAGACGTTCTGACGCAGCTCCTTGCCGGCATTGGCGACGTAGACGCACGGGGCCTCCTCGGCACCCAAGTCGTTACCAAATGCCTGAAGGGCCAGCAGGGCGCGCTCAAAACCGACGGCGAAGCCGACGCCGGCCGTGGGCTTGCCACCCTCGAGCTCGACCAAGCCGTCATAGCGACCGCCGCCACCGATGGAGCCGACACCGGCACCGGGAGCCTCGACCTCAAAGACAGTACGGGTGTAGTAGTCCAGGCCGCGCACCAGGGTGGGATCCTCGACATACTCGATACCGGCGGCATCCAGATAGCGCTTGACCTGCTCGTAGTGCTCGCGGCACTCGTCGCACAGGTTGTCGCCCATCAGCGGGGCCTCGGCCATGATCTCGCGGCAGCGGTCGTTCTTGCAGTCGAAGGCGCGCAGCGGATTGAGCTCGGCGCGCTCGCGGCACTCGTCGCACATCTCGTCGGCGTGATCGAGAATGAACTGCTTGACCTGCTCGCGATAGGCCGGACGGCACTGGGCATCGCCCATCGAGTTAATGAGTAGACGAAGCTTGGAAAGATCGAAGCCCAGGCGCTTGTAGAACTCCATGAGCATAATGATGCACTCGGCGTCTGCCGCCGGATCGGGAGCACCGAGCCACTCGATGCCCACCTGGTGGAACTGGCGCAGGCGTCCCTTCTGGGGGCGCTCGCCACGGAACATGGCCTCGGCGTAATAGGCCTTAAACGGCGTGGAGCCCTGGGGCACCAGGTTGTTCTCGACGACGGCGCGCACCACACCGGCCGTGCCCTCGGGACGAAGGGCCAGGCGCTGCTTGGGCTTAAGCTTGGTGTCGGTGCCCTCGGTAAAGACGCGCTCCAGGTTGGCGCCGCTGAACACGCGGAACATTTCCTTGCGCACGACGTCGGTCGACTGGCCGATACCGTGGACAAACACGTCCACCTGCTCGATCGCGGGCGTCTCGATGGGCTTAAAACCAAACGGCTCGAACACGCCGGCCGCAATCTGCTGCATCTTTTGCCAGGCGCGCATCTCGGCGCCGATAAGGTCGCGGGTTCCCTCCGCCTTCTGTGCCTGCATGGGCAAACACCTTTCTTTTGTATCGCGTCATAGGTAACGGTCATTATACGGCACAAACACATACAGCGGCGGCGCGTCTGACCGAACGAGGGTATGGGGGCTCGTTCGGCCAGATGCGCCGCCGCGGTAGCCACGGACGAAGCGGACAAGCGGCAATGCGCTTTGGCCTATCTACTCCCCCGCCACGCTCGCGCGCAACTTGGCGGCGATAGGCTCGGATGCTAGCAGGAACACAAGCATGACCACGGAGCACGCCAGGCACACAATCCAGGTGCTCGCAAAGGAGCCCGTGACATCGAACAGCACGCCCGAGACAATGGCGCCCACGGTGCCGCCGACCATCTCGAGCGAGGTAATGGTGCCCGTGACCTTACCCAGGTCGGCCATGCCAAACTGCTTAGACGCAGCGATCGTAGGCGTTGGAGATGTTGTACTGCGCAAGGGAAATGCCCAGGTCGCTGACGATCAACGGCTGGAACAGGCTCATGCAGTTGACGAAAATCGTGTAGCACGTGGCCATGATCACGAAGCCAGAGGCCACCACGAGCCAGCCGGGGAAAAACTTACGCTGCTGGGACATACTGCTCCTTATTTAACAAACGAATAGCCGGCGCCGGGCGCCGGTAGTGCCCAAGATTGCCTTGAAAGACAAGGGCATAGGCCTTACGGCCATGCCCGCAGGCTTGAAAGGCAAGGTTGGGTGCTACCGGTGGTCGGCGATATAGCCCAAAGCGACGGCGGTATAGGCCGCGGCACCGAGCGGCAGTTCGGCATCGTTAAAGCGCGCCTTGGGATGATGCTGAGCAAAATGCTCGTCCGTATCAGTCACGGCAGCGCCCACGGTAAAGTACGCACTCGGGATCTCGCTCGAGATCAACGCGAAGTCCTCGCTCGCCATGGCGTGGAACAGCGGCAGGAAGGCGGACTTGGGCAGCACCGCGCCCACGTAGCCAAGCGACGCCTGCGTCATATCGTCATCGAGTACGAGCGGGGGAACATCCGAGAGCGTCTCAATAGTCGCCGGCGTACGATAGGTCGTGGCAACGCCTTTGACGACCTCCGCGATGCGGGCCTTGAGGTGCTCCATGAGCTCGACATCGAAGCCACGCAGCGTTCCCTCGAGCACACAAGTATCAGGGATGACATTTGCGGCCTGACCGCCGGCGAACTTGCCAACGGTAAGCGCGACCTCCTTGGCCGCCGGCACTTCGCGAGCGATAAGCTCCTGAAGTGCCAGATGCACGTGCACGCCCGCCGTAATGGGGTCGATGCAGATCTCGGGGCTCGAGCCATGACCGCCCTTGCCCTGCAGCGTGATGCGGAAACCGTACACGCCCGAGAGCGCCGGACTGCCGTAAAGCACCAGGCCAAGCGGCGACTGGCTATTGACATGCATGGCAAAGGCGACCTGAGGGCGCGGGTTCTGCAGCAGACCGTCGGCGATGGCGGCGCGGGCACCCTCAAAGGTTTCCTCGCCCGGCTGGAACAGCAGCTTAACCGTGGCGTTGGCATCAACAAGCTCAGTCTCGCGCGCTTTGAGCATACGAGCCGCGCCAAGCAGCGCCGTCGCGTGCATATCGTGACCGCAAGCGTGCATGCAGCCGTTGGTGGATGCAAAGGGCTCGCCGGATTCCTCGGCAACGGGCAGGGCGTCCATGTCGCCACGAAGCATGATGACCGTACCAGCCTGCTCATTCGTGCAGACGCCATTGCCTTGGGCCGCGGCGGCACCGGAGCCGACAAGGCCCACAACACAGGAGCCGTCGACGAGCGTGGCAAACGGGATGTCCATCTCGGTCAGACGTGCCTGGATATACGCAGAGGTCTGTGGGAGGCTATTACCCAGCTCGGGCATCTGGTGGAGATCGTGTCGCCACGCAGCGAGCTCGTCTGCAAAAGCCTGAGCTTCTGCAACAAGACCGTCACCGATAGCGGTCTGCGCCGCGGCGGTGGCCTTGGGCGTTGATTGCGGTTGAAGATCGGACAAAGCTGGTGCCATAAATGCCCTCCAGTAACGTTTTTGCAGTAAGCACTTTGATAGCGTAAAGCGCAAGGTACAACTTTAAGGGCGAGGCATAAAAAATGCCGCCCCAGGAGGGCGGCGCAACAAGTTGTTTACAATTGCGGGCGCGGCTTTCGACGCAAAAAATCGAAGTGAGTCTCGCTCAAGATAATCGACAGGAAGATAAGCACAAAGCCGGCGAGCAGGCGCGAGGTGAGCGCCTCCCCCATCAGCAGCACCGAAAACAACACGCCCGAAGGCGACTCCATCGAAAGGAGCAGCGAGCCCGTCGAAGCCGGGACATGCGCCAGGCCGACGTTTTGGATGAGCAGAGCCACGCATGTGCAGCCCACCGAGAGAAACGCCATCACACAGATAAAATTCGGCGTCCACACGGACAGAGGCGCCTGGGTCTCGAATAGCAGCGACGAGATCAGGCTCAGCACGCCATTGCCCACAAACATCCAAAACGTGATGACGTTGATGTCCATTTTGCGACCGTACTTGGCGGTCACCGCCATCTGGATGGCGAAGAAGACCGCGCCGCCCAGCGTAATGGCATCGCCGATGTTGAACTCGACGCTATCGAGCGCCACCAGGCCAATGCCCGCCAAGCACAGCAGTGCCGCGCCCAGATTATAGCGGGTGAGTTTTTCGCCGCTCAGAAAATAGCTCGCAAAGGGCACGAGGATGCAGTACGTACCCGTCAAAAACGCGTTCTTGCCCGCCGTGGTGTGCGCCAGGCCGACCGTCTGCAGGACGTAGGCGGCCCACATAAGTGTGCCCATTCCAAGTCCGACGATAAGATTGCGGGCGTTGAGGTGCGCGATGATGCGCTTGTGGAAGATGACAAACATGACCAACGCCGCAGGCAGAAAGCGCACGCAGAGCAGTTCAAACACCGGAATGGTGTCGAGCGCGTCCTTCATAGTGGTAAAGGAGTAACCCCAGATAATCGCCACCGAAAGCAGTAGAACTTTCCAGAACAACGGCGAACGAGCACCGGCACCACGGGAGGTGCCGCCCGCACCCAGGTCCTCGCGAGCCACAGGGCCATCGGGCATCATTTCGATATTGTCAGTGACATGCTGGGGCATAGGGCATCCTCGCGCTCAATCTGGGCGTGGTGTCCGCACGCGCGTGACCGCATGCCGCCTCATGGTCAAATAAAAACAGGGCGCACCGGACCCCCGGCACGCCCCGCTACTGTAGCAACAACCAAGCAGCCCATGCAATTCACTCAACTAAAGCGTCGGAACAGAAAACCTCGATGTTCCGACGGCGTTTACGTTGCTGTATTAAATCAATTTGGTCGACTCCAGCTTTTCGATGATCCAGTCGTTGGCTTTGATGACCGGGCGGCGGAAGACGACGCCCAGTGCCAGCGACGGAATCAGATAGCTCGCCAGAATGCCTAGCTCAATCCAGTACTCCATATGGTAGGCACCGGCCATGGCGGCATGCATGGCGTTGATGCCATGAGTAAACGGCAGGAACGGATAGATCGCCTGGAACACGGGACCGGTCATCTCGATGGGGAACGTGCCGCCCGAACCGCCGACCTGCATGACCAGCAGCACGACGGCGAGCGCCTTGCCGATATCGCCAAACGAAACCGTAAGCGTGTAGACGATATTGGAGAACACGAGACTCGCGACCCAGCCCGCCAGCACAAACTGCAGTGGATTGTCGCACTGAATGCCAAAGAACAGAATGTCGCCCGCGCACACGAGCGTTGCCTGCAGCAGGGCCAGACCGCCAAAGAACAGGTAACGACCCAGGTAGATCTCGTGCAGGCGCACGGGGATCAGCTCGTTGATGAGTTCATCGTCAACCGACACCTTCATCATGGCTGCCAGCACAATCGAGCCCACCCACAGCGACAGAATCGTATAGAACGGCGCCATGGCCGAACCGTAGTTGCGGATCGGATAGACCGGCTTGCGGTCGAGCGCGACGGGGCCGGAAAGCGACACGGCCAAACCCTCGGGATCGTTGCCGATCATCGTCTTGATCGTCGCAAGGTCATCCGACATCAAGGCGCCGTCGAGCTCGTCCTTAAATGCGCCGATCTTGTCCGACGCCTCACCCAGCTGATCGGAAGCCTTGTTGACCAGCTTTGCGGCTTTGGAGAGGCCCTTTGCCAGCGAACCGGATGCATCGGTCAGGCCGTCTACGGCGCTATCCAGATCGCCCGAGATGCCATCGAGCGAGTCCAGAATGCCCGAGACGGTCTTTTTGAGCTCCTTGGCCTTAACCGAGAACGTGGAATCGTAATCGGATTTGGCACCTGCGATACCGGCCTTGGCATCGGCGATGGCCTGATCGACCTCGTCACGCGAGTTGTTGACCTCGGCCATGCTGTCCGTAAGCGACGTCGCGATTTTCTCCAGCTCCGTGGCATTGTTGCTGTACTCATCGGCGATTCCGCCCAGCGACGTCGCGGCGGACTTGAGGCCGTCCTTCAAATTCTCATCGCTCACCTGGTCGGCAAGGCTGCCGAGCAGACCGGCCATCGCATCGATATCGTAAGCACGCGTATAGAGCGCCGAGGCGGCAGCGTCGAGCTGGCGCACCGTAAGGTCCACATGCAGGTTTGCGGTGTCGAACGCCTTATCGAGCTCGGCAGACACCTTGTCGAACGAACCCGCACTTCCATCGATCGCGGCATCGATGGCATCGTTTGCCGCCTTAAGCGCTTCTTTGGAATCATCGATACCGCTTTTGGCATGTTCCATGAACTGCTTTGTCGACTCATCGACGGCACCGGTCTGTTTGAGCATGCCGCTCGCCGACGTCAGCGAATCGGACGTGGAGCTCAAAATGCCCGCAAGCGACGTTGCGCTGGCCTGAACGCCCAGCAGGTCCTGGACCGAATCGCCGAGCGTCGAGGACAGGTTGGCGATAAAGTTGCTGACCTGGTCGGTGCTCATGTAATCGAGCAGGCTGGACACCGTCTTAAGACCGATGCTCGTAATGGTCTCGGTAAAAGTTTCGTTAACCTGGCTTTGAACGGCGCTCGAACCCTTCTCGGTCACGATCTGCGCGATGGCGTTGGCCTTCTGGTTCTCGTAAAACTCGATATCGGCGTGCTTCACCTCAGTCGAGAAAAGCGTCATCATGTCGGCGCTAAACGTTTTAGGGATAACGACGGCAGCGTAGTACGCGCCCGACTTAACGCCCTCGATCGCCTTATCGCGGTCGTTGAGGACAACCCAGTCGAAGTTCTCGTTGCCGCGCAGGGTGGCGGTTACGTTTTCGCCCACGTTGACCTCGACGGGAATCAGATCGCTCTCGTAGCCCTCGTCGGTGTTGACCACGGCAATCTTAAGATTGCCGGTGTTGCCGTACGGATCCCAGCTGCCGGCGATGTTAAACCACGCGTACAGACACGGCACGATAATGAGACCCATCACGACAATTAAGCCGATCACGGAGCGAGACACGTTTTGGACATCGCGCTTAAACAGATGCAGGATGTTCTTCATTTATGCCTCACCTCCTTTGGAGTGCTTGCCAAGCGCGGTGGTATCTCCATCATTTGTGGCTGTGCTGTCGCTGCCCTGAGATTTATGGTGCGAGCCTATATGCGGCAAGCGGCCCGTGGACTGATCGCCGCCCTTGGCACCACGCTCGCTGGCGTTGAGGCCAAACATGTGGCGGGCGGCAGGAATGGCGGCCGTGTGTTCGCGCATCTCGCGACGCAAGTCCTCATCCGAAAGCGCTGAGATGCGCATCTGGGTATTGAGGCTCGCGCGGATATATTCGATATTGATAAGCCAGCCGCAGATGGCAATAACCGAGATGATCCAAATGACAAGCAGGATGATCTTGCCGTTATTGTCGATATCGAGAACCGTCGACAGGACAAAGAGCAGGACCTGAACGCCCACCACGGCGGCAAAACCGCCCTTGATGTAGTAGGGGTAACGGTGCTCAAAGGTCACCGCATGGTCGAGCAGTTCGCGACGGTACGAATCGGAATCGAGCATGACACGCATGGCCGTGCGCAGCGAGTAGCGCTGGCGCGGCAGGTCGTTGGACTCGCAAATCATCATACCGGTCGTGGAAAGCTGTTTATCAAAGAGCAGGTTAAGGTTGAGCAGCAGCGGACGCAGCTGCAGGCCGATAAAGAGCGCCACGATCAAGAACACGCCCAGAATGCACAGGTTAAACAGGTAGTTGAACGAATACATGCCACCGACCGTCTCGCGCAGCAGATTGATGCCGTAGGTAAAGGGTAGCAGCGGGTGCAGCCACTGGAAGAAGCCGGGCATCATCTCGATGGGGTACATGCCCGACGAACCCGGGATCTGCACGATGACGAGAATGACGCCGATAGCCTTGCCGATATGCTTAAACGTGGTGGACAGCGCATAGATGATATTGACGTAGGTGAACGAGATGGCGATGCCGCCCAACACGAACAGCAGCGGGTTAACACACTGTACGCCAATGACCAGATCACCCACCGTAACGATGATGGCCTGGAACGCACCCAGGATCACCAGTAGCAACCAGCGGCCAAAGTAGCCCTGACGCGCGGTAAAGCTGCCGATGCCTTCGCGGTCGACCTCGAGCTTGTAGATAGCGATAAGCACGTAGCCGCCCACCCAAAGCGCCAGATTGGTATAGAAGGGAGCGATGCCCGAGCCAAAGCTCTTGACCGGGAAAATTGACTTGGAAGTCAGCTCTACGGGAGATGCCATAAAGTCTGCCACGTCATTGACGTCGACACCCATCAGTTCAGCCAGCTCGCCCATGGACTCGGAGGTCTGCAGCGCCGCAATGTCGTTGGCGGCGGTTGCGAGCTTGTCCTGGACCTTGGCAAGCGAGGCATCGGTCTGGGACAGCGTGGTCTTGGCCTGACCGAGCGTAGCATTGAGTTGCGAAAGTGTACCGCGCGCGCTTGCAATAGTAGGCGTGAGGCCAGACACGATTCCCGTCAGATCACCCGAGACGGCGGCAAATGAATCAAGCGCGCTCGAGGCCTTCGGCAGCGCGTCCTGCCCCAGGTCCGTCTGAGCCTGACCGAGGTTAGCCGTACCGGTCTGAATTGCCGTGTTGAGTGCCTTGCTCGCGTTCGAGATTGCCCTAGCGTCGTTTTCCATGGCGATCGACTGTGCAGAAAGGCCATCCTTGATGCTCTGCAGCTTCTGGTTTTGCTCGCGAAGCGAATTGATGGTCGATGCGATGAGCGCGTCGGCGTCCTCCGACCCCGTCGACGTATCGTTAGCGAGAATCTGCAGGCGCTCGATGACAGCGCTGTTGTGGTCAATCGTCGCCTGGAGAGAATCGAGCGAGTTGTCGATACGAGTGGTTGTGGACGTCAAAGCGCCCGTCATCTTTCCGACCGCGGCGTTCGCAGAAGCCGACGTTTTGCTCAACGCGATGCTGCCTTCCGAGAGCGCCTTGGAGAGCGAGGTGATGGAATTACCCGCCGTGGCGCGAGCCTCGCCCAGCAGGTCGTTGCCCTGGGAGATCGCCTGCGTCAGCGACGGCGCCCGACCCTGCAAGCCCGCCAACGCGGCATCGGCCGATGCGATCGAGCCGCTCGTCTTGTCGATGGCGGCGTTCATGTCGCCAATCGAATCACGCACCTCGCCCAAGGTGTCGGATGCCTCGGACACCGAGGCTGCCAACGAATCCTGGGCCTGGGTCGTTTTGTCCTTTAAATCGACTCCGGCATCCTTGGCAATACTGGCAACGGTCTCGCCCGCCGTGGAGACAAATTCCGAGTTGATCTGCTCCTCGATGGTGTTTGCGCCGGTGTCGGTAACCTTGGGCGCAATAGCGCTCTTCTTCTCATTGACGTAGTACGTAAGCTTGGGCTGATGGTAGTTGCCGTCGAGCATCGAAACCAGGTTATCCGAGAAGTTCTTGGGGATTACGATGGCCGCATAGTACTCACCGCTCTCGACGCCCTCTTTAGCATCGGCCGCCGAATCGACGAAGGTCCAGCCCAGCCGATCGTTCTCCTTGAGCTGATCGACGACCTTATCGCCCGCGTTGAGCTCGCCCACCAAGTCGTTTTGGGTGCCCTGATCGTTGTTGGCGATGGCAATCTTGATACCCTGGGTGTTTCCGTACGGATCCCAGTTGGCCACGATGTTGTACCAGGCATACAGCGAGGGAATAACGCACACGCCGAGGGTAACCACCAGGGCGACGGGGTTCACGATCAATCGCTTGATGTCGCGTTTAAAGATTGCAAAGGAAACCTTTGCATCGGATAGTTTGCTGCCGAGACTCACGCTTGGACCATCCATCCTGTCGTTGAATCGAATCGTACTATCGATAACCATTGTACGAAGGCGTTTTAACGTCTCGATGCACAATGGTATTGAGTTTTGCGGGTAGCAATATACTACGAAGATGAGTTAACGTACAGTTGTACAGTATCTTTAATTTCAGCAGGTCACAAAACCACAACCCGCACAAATTAGCAACCCAACTAGTCATTGGGGACGTTCTTAAACGACTAGTCAAACAAAAACGTCCCCAATGACCGCTTTTTCCTCCGTCCCCAAGGGATCATTATTGGACCGCCGATGTTTTGGTAATGCCAGCGAGCGAGCACCAGAGCGAACAAATTGGCATGAAAAGAGGACGGCATAGACCTTCTGGTCATGCCGTCCTCTTTGAATGACAAGTTGTCGCTCTGGTGCCCGCGCAGCGTCGGCTGGTCCGCCGTTCGTTAGAACGGCGGAACGAAGGGCAGCGTCGAGCCGTTACGCCGTTCGGTAGAACGGCGTAACTAAGTTACATCAGGTCGCAGACAGCTGCGGCGAAGGCCACGGGGTCCTCGGGCAGAATGCCCTCGACCAGCAGGGCCTGATCGTAGAGCAGACCGGAGTACTGCTTGATCTTGTCGGCATCGCCTGCCTTCTGAGCAGCAACGAGCTTGGCAAAGACCGGGTGCTTGGCGTTGAGCTCGAGCACGCGCTGGCTCTTGGGCATGCCGTCGGGCGCGCCCTCGGGACCCTTCTGGAGCACCTTCTCCATCTCGAGCGAAAGCGGGCCCTCGGTGGTAATGCACGCGGGGGCATCGGTCAGGCGCGCAGAAACGGCAACCTTCTCGACCTTGTCGCCGAGTGCCTCCTTCATAGCGCCAAAGAGGTCCTCGTTCTCCTTGGTAGCGTCCTCGGCCTCCTTCTTCTCATCCTCGGTTGCCAAGTCAAGATCGCCGGTAGCGACGTTCTTGAGCTCCAGGTGACGATCCTCGACCTCGGGCTCGGCACCGTCGGCAACGGCCTTCTCGGCAGCCTCGCGAGCAGCATCGTCCTCATAGATCTTGGGCATATCGCGCGCCACGTACTCACGCATGGCCTGGAACGTGAACTCGTCCACATCCTGCGTCAGCAGCAGCACGTCATAGCCGCGGTCGAGCACGCCCTTTACCACGGGCATCTTGGCCAAGCGCTCACGCGAGTCGCCGGCGGCGTAGTAGATGGCCTTCTGATCCTCGGGCATGCCCTTGGCATACTCGGCCAGGGTAATCATCTTCTGTTCCTTGGCAGACCAGAACAGCAACAGGTCGGCGAGCTCATCGGCCTTCATGCCATAGCTCGAGTAGATGCCGTACTTAAGACCGCGGCCAAAGTTTTCGAAGAACTTCTCGTAGGCCTCGCGGTCGTTGTCGCGCATATCCTCAAGGTCGGCGGTGATCTTCTTCTCGACACGCTTGGCGATGGCCTTGAGTTGACGGTTCTGCTGCAGTGTCTCACGCGAGATGTTGAGCGACACGTCGGCAGAATCCACAACGCCACGGACAAAGTTGTAGTAGTCGGGCAGCAGGTCGTCGCACTTCTCCATAATCAGCACGTTGGAGCTGTAGAGCGCCAGGCCCTTCTCGTAGTCCTTGCTGTACAGATCGAACGGGGCGCGGCCCGGCACAAACAGCAGGGCGTCGTACTCGAGCGTACCCTCGGCATGGAAGCTGATAGTGCGTGCCGGATCGTCAAAGTCGTGGAACGTGGACTTGTAGAACTCGTTGTAATCCTTCTGCTCAACGTCGGAGCTGCGCTTTTTCCAGATCGGCGTCATGGAGTTGACGGTCTCGAGCTCCTGGTAGTCCTCGTACTCGGGCTTATAATCGTCGCCAGCATCCTCGGGCTTGGGCTTCTGGCGGCTCTTGGACACCATCATCTGGATCGGGTAACGCACATAGTTGCTGTACTGCTGAATCAGGCTCTTGAGGCCCCACTCGGTCAGGAAGCGATCGTAGGTCTCGGCCTCGCCGTCGGCGTCGAGCTTCTCGTTCTCGCGCAGCGTCAGGACGACATCGGTACCGTGCTCGGCGCGCTCGCCGTCTTCGATTGTGTAACCCTCAAGACCATCAGACTCCCACACGTGAGCGGTGTCCTCGCCATAGGCGCGGCTGACCACCTTCACATGGCTGGCAACCATAAAGGCAGAGTAGAAGCCCACGCC
>URKH01000052.1 GCA_900548255.1 uncultured Collinsella sp.
GGTTGCGCGAGCGCAGCTTCCCGCGGTCGATCTCGTGGATCTCCTTCAGGAAGGGGAGCAGGCCGACCGGGTCGATGGGGATGCCCCTGGCGTCATGGGTCTTGGTGTCCTTGATGAACGAACCCATCCCCTTCGCGTACGCCACCGAGTGCCTGATCGAGATCAGGCCCGTCTCGAAATCCACATCGCACCACCGAAGGCCGCAGACCTCGCCGATTCGCATCCCCGTGTGCAGGGCGAGTACGACCGCCCCCTAATCCTCGGCGGACCAATCGAGTCCGAACTCCTTTCGGGCATCCTCTTCGCTCATGACTTCGAGAAGGTCTCCGGGTTGGCAACGAAGGGCGAGGCATAGCTGCTCGAGTGTGTTGAAGCGAATGCCGCGAATATGCCCTTTTTTTATACGGGACAGGTTCACGGGCGTGGTTCCAATCCTTTCGGCAAGTTCGTTCGAGGAAATCTTTCGCTCGGCCATGATCTTGTCGAGGCGAACAATTACGGGCATGGCGTTTCCTTACGCAATCTCGTCGGAGTCGAGGTACAGCTCTCGGGCGTACAAGAAGAGCTGGGAAAGCATGAGCAAGACGATGCCGAGAACCAGAGAGGTCCAGTCGAATGATGAAGCGATCTCTTGGGCGCCGACGGCCCCCTCGCCGCCAAACATCGAAACGGAGGTTTCGAGTGAGCCGGCGTAGAAGCTGGTGGCAGCTTGAACAACGAAGAGAATGCCGAGCACCTTCAAGCATGTCGCAGACCCTTTCTTGAAGGGGTCTCCGCTCTTGATCGTCCACACGAGAACGGCGCTGAGGATGGTCGTGGCGATACCGATGACGGCAGGGGCCAATGTCGAGATCGCAAGGGCTGGATACGCGGGGGAGTCTGCAATTACAGGGTTGTCGAGCACTTCGATTGCTGGCTTTAAGGAGAACGCCACTTGTGCGATGGCGGTGACGCAAAGGGCCGCAGAGGCTATCGCACATGCGATGCGGAAGGAATGAAGCCGGGGAGTGCGATTGTCGTAACTCATAATAACCTCCGAAGAATTTAAAAACCTCAGGTTACTTTTTAACAGTTTATGTTAAATTGATTTTGCCGGCAAGTAATCACAGCATGCTGCAACCGAAACCCCTCTAGATTGGAGAGGATTATGTTCAGTACTGTTAAGTCGTGTAAGCTCTTGGTTTTCCTCGGCCTCGCTCTTTGTCTGTTGCTGCCGGGAGCCCCCGCTTTTGCGGATACCCCGATGCCTCCTTCCCAGGAGAGCAGCCAGTGTGCCCTCGTTGAGCCCCTCGGGTATACGGACGACGTCGTCGATACCTACTGGAGCTACAGCTGTCCTCGCGGCGTGAGCGGGCACAGCATCTCGATGTTCAACATCTCTTACAAGACGATCTCCTACCGAAATGGCTATCGCCGATCCGCGCATCATAGGGAATCCCGCCTCGCTGCAATGTGTTCCTGTGGTGTTCTTGGCACAACTGATAAATGGCAATTTGTCTATAGCACCTACTAGATGCGAGGAGGGGCCGAGCATTTTGTTCGGCCCCTCTGTTCCGACTGGATGAGGTTAAGGTTGGCGATGAATATGCTCAAAATCTCGAAGGCAATCTTTAGGTCGCTCCTCTCCTCCAGGTCGCTCTGTGTTGCCGTTGTTGCGTTGATGGTTCTTTGTGCTCTGCCCGTCTTCAGGAGCGCGGCTGGCATCGACGGACGGGTTGAATACCTCGAGTCGGGAATAACCCGTGTTGAGCAGGAATTGTCAGCATCCTATGCGGATGCGCTTGTGAATGCGGGGGAGGAGGGCGTCTATACCTCTTCATCAAGCATGCCCGCGCTTCTGTACCCTCTTGCCGCGGGGCGTCTTGTCTTGGCGCCGCTCTCTCCTCTGCTTCCGTTTCTGCAGGTATCGGATGGAGCGTACTCCTTTTATGACGGATCGAAGGAGTACTTGCTATGGGCCGCAACGGCCGTTGCCGTCTCGTTCCTTGCCGCGCGTCTTAACAAACGTGAAAAACTCATCATCCAGGCACCGATGGGTGAGCTGGGCAGGCTTGTTGCATCGAGCGTATGGGCGAGTGTTTTTGCGATGCTTGCCGTCTTCGCCGTCAATCTTCCAGGGATAATCGCCGCACTTGTGAAGAATGGCCCGGGCTCGCTGTTCTATCCGATAGGCTACGTTCAATATGCGACTCCGGTTATCAAACCGGCTTGGCTGGTGTTCGCACAGACGGCCATCTTGCAATTCTTGGTGGCGGCGTTCATCTCGCTCGTCGTTCACCTTGCCGTGAAGATTGCCAATAACCCTACGCTTGGAATCGTGTTCGTATGTGCCCTGATGGGGGCGACGATGGTTCCCGGGTATTACGGAAGATCCATCGCTTTACGTGAGTTCGCCCTGTTGAATCCCCTTACGTATGCGAACACTGAGTTGACCGTCGGCGCCTATAGCCCGTACCCGACAACGCAGATAGTGAATCTGCCTGGACTTTGCTTCGAGCGTGGCGCGATTACCCTCGTATGCGCAATCGGGATCGAGGTGCTGGCAATTAGCCTGCTTTGCGTTGCTGGAAAGAGCGGCTGCGCGCGCCCGATGTCCCCGATTTGTCTTGAGAGAGGTTCCTTCACCGCATCGAGAACGACAGCCCGTTCGAGCGCTTGTACCTCCGCCGTTGCATACGTAAGAACGATGGGGAAGCTGCTCCTGCATTCTCCTGCCCTCGCCGTATGCGCGATTGCAATGTCGACGGCGATGCTGGCCCCGGCTCTGGTCGAGGTGTTTCCTGACGCTGGTGACGTTTCCGCTGTTCGGTATAGGGATGGGGAGCTCCGTTCAATAGATCGGTATCTAGAGCAGGACGTTGCGAATATGGACGTCGAGGGCAAAGCGGCCCTGGAAGGCATGCGAGATGCTCTTTCGGGTTTCGTGTACGCGCCCACGCCTGCGGAGGGGTTTCGAAGCCTTGCGACGTACGAGCGCGCTCGAGGCGAGCTGGGCGCGGCAGATGCGACCCTCCTGCAATCGATCGGAATCGAGCCGGAGACTCCTTCTCGTGCGGAGGCGCGCGCCCTTCTGCTCGAGTCGATCGCGAGCTTGCCGGACCCCAAGGTTTACGAGTTAAGTACGAAGATGCCCCCATTAATCCTCCTTTCCTATCTCCAGGCAGCGCTTCCTTCCTTGTTTTGGCTGTTGCCCGTGGTTGTCACATCGCTTGCGTGCACCTACCTGCGGTGCCGTTCCCTTCTGGTTTTCCAAGTCCCCGCAACAGCGCATGTGCGTTTTCTGACGGCTGTTGCGCTGTCTCTCCTGCTTGGCTTGGCGCTGCTTTTGGTGTCGATGGTTCCCGCTGCGGTTGTGTCCTTGATTAAGAACGGTGCGGGTGGATCGGAGTATCCCGTCGCTCTCATTCGGGCGGGAGCTTCGACAACGTCCATGGTGGGGGAGGCGGTGTTGTGCAGCATTCCGTTGCTGGTCATGGCATA
Source organism: uncultured Collinsella sp. (assembly GCA_900548255.1). Classification (GTDB taxonomy): domain Bacteria; phylum Actinomycetota; class Coriobacteriia; order Coriobacteriales; family Coriobacteriaceae; genus Collinsella. The sequence continues at coordinate 3,481 of URKH01000052.1, forward strand.
CGGCGTGATTTCCGTCGTCGCTGCGTTGACAGCAGCGATTAGCCGCAACCCCGTTGTCACCGGAGTGGTTTGCGCGGTTCTCTTGGTGTTGGGTTCGTTGAGCGCTCATGTTGAAAGCGCGGGCATGGGCGTCGCGCTGCTGGCTCCATTCGCCTCGTTTGATCCCGCTTCCCAGGTGGGGACGATTGGGTTCCTTGGGCGAGGGACGAACGCGATGCCTTTTGGAGAGGTCGTCGGCGCATCGGTCGCTCTGCTGGTGGTCTTGGGCGCCGTATCTCCGTTGATGGTGCGCCTGAGTGTTCCAAAGATCGAAAGGGGATGATCTCGATGATTGGCCTTCAAACGCTGACGATCTCTTATGGAAAGAAGGTACTCGTAGATTCGGTGGACGCTGAGTTTGCCCCGGGTACGGTCTACGGTCTCGTCGCTCCGAACGGGCATGGAAAGACGACGTTGCTGCGGGCGATGGCAGGTTTGCCGGGTCCTCGCGTGGACGGGAGCATCGTTCTGGATGAGGCGCAGGGCACGGGTACAAGAGAGGTCCGTTCTATGATCTTCTACGCACCTGGTGAGGGGACGCTGCTGTATCCCGGATTGCGTGCGGAAGATCACCTCAAGATGGTTTGCGATATGTGGCCACATGCTCGCGATATCGAAGTGATAGTGGAACAAACGCAGATAGGCGAGTTCGCGAAGATGAGGATCCGTACTCTGAGCCAGGGCATGAAGCAGCAGCTTACCCTGGCGATTGCGTATGCGACGGGTGCGCGGTACCTTCTATTAGATGAGCCCATGAACGCGCTCGACCCCAGCAGGGTGGACTTGCATTCAGAGATCCTCAGGAAGCTGGCCGATTCTGGTACGTGCATCATCATGTCATCCCACATCTTGGATTCGGTCGATAGGCAGTGCGATGAGATTCTGTTTTTGAAGGATGGGAGGCTCATTAGAAGCATCCCGCAAGATGATACTGCGCCGAAGTCTCGTGGATCCCATTTCGCAAAGCCTGCCGGACGCGCCGAGGGTGCGCTAAGCACGTATCGGCGACTCTACGAAAAGGGCGGGTAGAAATGCAAGTTAAAAATCTATGTGGTCAATATGATACCGTTGAACCCGCGTATCAATACCGCTCAGCCATTTGCCTCGCCCCCGTCGCACGTATCTTCATTCGGTCTGTCATTAATTAAACTAACGATGCTTTGAGAAATGTAGGTGCTTCTAAATGTACTGTCGACTTCTTCTCAAACTAATCCTAAGAGACAGGGCCGTATGGATCTCTACGCTCGTTCTTGCCGCGGCCTTCTCCATCCCCATTGCGTTCAATTCACCCATTTACGGACCCTTCTTTATGAAGCAGGGCATGCAGAGCTTTGTCGACGCATTCAATACGCGCGCAACCCAAGCCAACGGCAATATGAACGAGCGAGGAATCATCACGTTATCAGGGGCAATTTTGAGAAAGGAGATGTTTTCTATCCAAGACGTCCGTTAGGAGGACACAATGAAGAAAATCGTCGAAACCGGGATCACCAGGCGAGCCGCTATCGCCGCAGCGGCGGTTGGAGGAATCTCCCTACTGATGCCAAAAGGGGTGTTAGCGGCGGAATTTCAAACACTTGATCAGAATCGAATCGACTACTTCGTTCGCCCCGACCTCACTGAAAACCAGTTTGACGCGATGCTCCGCGAACGCGCGGAGGAAGAAGCTGCGCAAATCATCGAGCAAGCCCTCGCCGGGTACGATGGCGACGCACGAGCCGGGGGACGTCCGACCTACGACACGGTATACGGCAGCGTGGTAAACAAGAGCACTGGATGGCATGACGTCGCCGGACAGCCGGCGGGCGGCGTGCAGATATCGGGAGGTGGCTCTATCTTCGTATCACCTTCCGGCGGCGGATCGGTCGGTGTGTCGGTATCCCTTCCCGGAGGAGTTGGCAGCGTGAGCGTTTCCATCCCGAAGGCAAATCGCTCCCTCAGCGTGACGGGGTACGCGGTCAACATTTCCGGATCGGGCTTCTACAAGGCGACGGCGAACGTGACCCACAAGATTCAACCCTACGTCGTCTATGAGACGACGAACGGGGTACGCAGGGTCTACGCAAAGATGGCCACCAACACGTTCTACAGCATGGCTCTCGGCAAGCGCAAAGTAGGCTGACATGAAGACCGGCTCCGCCAAAATACCCATTGCGCTGGCGTTATTGGTCGCGATAGCCGCAATCGCAGTCTCTGCCGTATCCATAAAAGATGCGAACACCTTGAAACATGGCATTTCCGAAGGGTTCCGCCTAGACGGAGTGTACCGAGACCACGAGACCGGCTTAACCCAGCTCTCCTTCCTTGGGGAAGACGAAAACAGGTGGCAAATCGTCGACAGCAATGGAAATGTGACCGACGGTTCATTTGAGACAACCGGCGATCCGAACATCTTCATGTTGGCCGACCAATCAGGAGATGATTACGGATTTGTCCACCTGGCTTACGCCTCCGCAGACGGAAACCAAGGAAGCCTTTATTTGAACACCGGAACGTCGGTGCTCGAATTTGACAAGGTAACCAGCGGCCCGGCTTTCGTCGTGCCGTAAATGCAAATCGAGTGTCATGAGAGAAGAGGGGACTGGCCTTGCCAGCCCCCTCTTCCTTTTACTGCCCAAGCGGGAATGCTCGCCACTGCAGTTCGCGAACGTCAGACGCTTCCTCCGCCCGCGGCACTCGGCCAGGTACATGCTGATGATGACTTGATACGGCACCACTGTACGGGCGGACTCCGCCTTGAAGTAGTCGATGTTCTAGCCGTCGATGTTCATAGTGACGCGGCGGCGCACCTTCCCGATGTAGGGGTTCGGAACGCTGTCGGAGAAGTCGACCTCGGCGGGCATCTCCATAATCTCGTCCTTGCCATTCGTTTCGATAGCTCCAATACTGCCGTCCCTCTGTCCTCGTCGATTTTCTCGCCGAGATTATCCTGATGGTCGAGCCGCCATGCCTCTCGCAATGGCAAACCGTCAGCACCCACGATTCCAGAACGTTGAAATTTGCAACGTTCTACCAGTGCGTGGGTCGTTTTGAAGGTAATTCATGGGACCATTTGTCGGTAATCCGTGGGTCATTTTTCCTCGCGTTGTGCCGAAAAGACCGTGAACCTTTTGTGGGACGCGCGGCGCCGTGGTACCATAGCCGAGTTTGTTGTCTTGGTCGGAAACCAAGACGCCTTATGCGCTGATCGGTAACCAGCGCCTGACCAATAAGGAGTCCTACCATGAAGCAGGGTATCCATCCCCAGTATGTCGAGTGCACGGTGACGTGCTCCTGCGGCAACACCTTCAAGACGCACGCTACCGTGTCCGAGATGAAGGTCGAGCTTTGCAACGAGTGCCACCCGTTCTACACCGGCCAGCAGAAGTTCGTCGACACCGGTGGACGCGTCCAGCGCTTCGCCGACAAGTTCGGTGGCGCCGCTGCCGCCCAGCTCAAGAAGGCCGAGGAGGCCAAGGCTGCCAAGGCCGCCAAGGCTGCTGAGGCCGAGGCTGCTCGCAAGGCCGCCGCTGAGGCTAAGGCTGCCGAGAAGGCTAAGCGTGCTGCTAAGTTTGCCGAGGAGGCTGCCAAGCAGGCCGCCGAGGCTCCCGTCGAGGAGGCCGCTGCCGAGGCCGAGACCACCGAGGCTGCTGAGTAAATAGCTCGCCGCGGAATCGCTCGCATTCATGGCATAAGGGCCGTGCATCCGTTTGGGTGCGCGGCCCTTTTCTTTTTATTGGTGCAAGCCAACCTGTCCTCATTGCACCAGATTGGTGCGAAGGGGACAGGTTTGCTTGCACCAAATGGCAGAGAGGCGGCGTTTGGCCAGATAAAACCTGCCAAAATTAACCTGTCCCATTGTGGCAGGTTGGTCGTAGTTATTACGTGGCGGTCGAGGTCGACCGTATAGGCCGCGCCTTGTTTGGCTAAAGTACAATCATCTGTGTTTAACTCGCCCGCAGCTGCACGGCGTGGGCGATGGCCAAAAAGGAAAACCACATGGGATTCATGTCAAAGCTGCTGTCCTTTGGATCCGATAAGGACCTTAAGCGCTACTACAAGATCGTCGACCAGATCAACGGTCTTGAGCCCCAGTTTGAGAAGATGACCGAGGAGGAACTCCGCTGCCAGACCGATAAGTTCCGCGAGCGTTACGCCAACGGCGAGTCGCTCGACGACATGCTCCCCGAGGCCTTTGCCACCGTGCGTGAGGCTTCCAAGCGCACCATGGGTATGCGCCACTTTGACGTGCAGCTTATTGGCGCCATGGCACTGCACGAGGGCCACATCGCCGAGATGAAGACCGGCGAAGGTAAGACCCTCGTCTCCACGTTGGCTGGCTATCTCAACGCTATTGCCGGCAAGGGCGTGCACGTCGTTACTGTCAATGATTACCTTGCCAAGCGTGACTCCGAGTGGATGGGCCGCATCTATAAGTACCTGGGCATGACCGTCGGTCTGCTCCAGAACAACATGCCGCTCGAGCTCAAGCGTCCGGCCTACCAGGCAGACGTCACCTACGGCACCAACTCCGAGTTCGGTTTCGACTACCTGCGCGACAACATGGTCACCCGTCCCGAGCAGCGCGTGCAGCGCGGTCACAACTACGCCATCGTCGACGAGGTCGACTCCATCCTGATCGATGAGGCCAGGACGCCGCTCATTATCTCGGGCGCCGGCACTAAGTCCGCCAGCACCTACAAGGACTTCGCGCGTGCCGTGCGTGGCCTTGAGCGCGGCGAGGACGTGTCGCACGACATGCTTACCGCCACCGAGGACGTTGAGCCCACGGGCGACTACGTCATGGACGAGGCCAAGCACACCATTGCCGCCACCGAGCGCGGCCTTAAGAAAATCGAGCGCCGCCTGGGTATTGATGACATCTATGCCGATCTGTCCGGCCAGCTGGTCAACCACCTGCAGCAGGCGCTGAAGGCCCAGTACATGTTCCACCGCGATAAGCAGTACGTGGTCACCAACGGCGAGGTCAAGATCGTCGACGAGTTCACCGGCCGCATTATGGAAGGCCGCCGTTACTCCGAGGGCCTGCACCAGGCCATCGAGGCCAAAGAGGGTGTGCTCGTGCGCGAGGAGAACCAGACGCTGGCCACCATCACCCTGCAGAACTATTTCCGTCTGTATGACAAGCTCTCCGGCATGACCGGCACGGCACTTACCGAGGATGCCGAGTTCCGCGAGATCTACAAGCTGCCCGTCGAGGTCATCCCCTCCAACAAGCCCGTGCAGCGCGTGGACCACGAGGACCTGGTGTACCGCACCATTCAGGCTAAATACAACGCCGTTGCCGACGACGTTGAGCGTCGTCACGCCAAGGGCCAGCCGGTCCTGGTGGGCACCGTCTCCATCGAGAGCTCCGAGAAGCTGTCTGCCGCCCTCACCAAGCGCGGCATCGCGCACGAGGTCCTCAACGCCAAGCACCACGAGCGCGAGGCCCATATCGTGGCCCAGGCAGGACGTTACGGCGCCGTGACCATCGCCACCAACATGGCCGGTCGTGGCACCGACATCCTGCTGGGCGGCAACCCCGACGAGCTGGTGCGCGAACGCCTGGAGTACGAGGGCCTGACCATGGAGGACGTGACGCCCGAGCAGCTCGAGCAGTTTAACGCCGAGGCCAAGGAGACCTGCAAGGCCGAGCGCGAGCGCGTGCTTGCCGCCGGTGGCCTGACCGTTATCGGCACCGAGCGCCACGAGTCCCGCCGTATCGACAACCAGCTGCGCGGCCGCTCCGGCCGTCAGGGCGATCCGGGCGAGACCCAGTTCTACCTGTCGCTCGAGGATGACCTCATGCGCCTGTTCGGCGGCGACAGGATGGACCGCGTCTCCAAGATGATGGTCACGGCCGACATGGGCGACGACATGCCCATCCAACACAAGATTATTTCCAAGGCCGTCGAGAGCGCCCAGCACAAGGTCGAGAGCATCAACTTCTCCATGCGTAAGAGCGTTCTTGAGTACGACGACGTTATGAACAAGCAGCGCCAGGTCATCTACGCCGAGCGCAACAAGATTCTGGACGGCAAGGACCTGACCGACCACATCACCGAGGTCATGCACGATACCGTGTACCGCTGCGTGCAGGAGTTCTGCACCAAGGACAGCCACGATGGCGAGCGCGACCTGGAGGGCCTGCGCAAGTGGGTCGTGGAGCTCACCGGGCATATCGATACGCCCAAGTTCCCCGACGAGGACTTTGAGGCCCTGGCTGCCGATGTCCTGGCCTATGTTGAGAAGTGCTACAACATGAAGGCCGAGCGTCTGGGCGAGGACCTGATGCGCGAGCTCAATACCCAGGTCATGCTGCGCGTCATCGATACCCGCTGGATGAACTACCTGCAGGAGATGGACTACCTTAAGACCGGCATCGGGCTGCGCGGCTTTGGCCAGCGCGACCCGCTGGTTGAGTACAAGACCGAGGCCTACGGCGCGTTCCAGATACTCGTCGATACCATGTACGAGGATTACCTGCGCACCGTCCTGCGCATCGAGATCAAGGCCGCCCCGCACGCCGTGGAGCACAAGGAAGAGCCCGCGCTCGAGGGCGCGCGCTTCTCCGGTCCTGCCGAGGTCGATGGCGACAACGGCAACTCGGTGCTGCGCAAGCAGGCACAGGTGCAAGCCCGTACGGCCGTCCAGGGAGGCCCGGCTGCCGTCAACAACGGTGGCAAGGTGACCACCTATCGCAAGTCCGAGAGCGACGATCCGTACGTCAACGTGGGCCGCAATGACCTTTGCCCCTGCGGCAGCGGCAAGAAGTTCAAGTACTGCCACGGCAGGAATCGTTAATGGCTGAGGCTTTAGAGGTAACGCCCGCCGAGCTGGACGCGTTTGCGGACCGGCTCGGCGAGGTCGAGTCGTATCTTCATTTGGACGAAAAGCGCACGCGCGTGACCGAGCTCGAGGCCAAAAGTGTTGCCCCTGGCTTTTGGGATGACGCCGACGCCGCCCGTGCCACCATGGAGGAGATCGCGCGTACCAAGGAAGATATCGCTGCCGTGGACACCGCGCGCGGCGAGCTTTCCGATGCCCGCGCCGCGCTGGAGCTTGCCGAGGAGATGGGGGATGACCCCGACGCCGTCGCCCTTCGCGAGGAGGCTACAGCCACGGCTGAGCGCCTGGCCCGTGCCATCGATGAGCTTGAGCTTTCGAGCTGGTTTACCGGTGAGTTCGATCACGGCGATGCCATTGTGACCATCAAGCCCGGACAGGGCGGCCTGGAGGCGCAGGACTGGACCTTCATGCTCTTCAAGATGTACATGAAGTACTGCCAGCGTCGCGGCTGGAAGGTCACCATTAACGACTGCCCCGCAGCCGAGGTCATCGGCATCGACCGTGCGACCTTTACCGTCGAGGGCAAGGACGCGTTTGGCATGCTGCGCGCCGAGGCCGGCGTCCACCGTCTGGTGCGCATTAGCCCCACCGACGACAAGAAGCGCCGCCAGACCACGTTTGCCGGCGTCGAGGTCATCCCCGTGCTGCCTGACGATATCGACATCGAGATCAGTCCCGACGATATCCGCGTGGACGTGTATCACGCGAGCGGCCCGGGCGGACAGGGCGTAAACACCACCGACTCCGCCGTGCGCGTGACGCATTTCCCCAGCGGCATTGTGGTTACCTGCCAAAACGAGCGCAGCCAGATTCAAAACAAGGCCGCGTGCATGCAGATTCTCAAGGCCCGTCTGTACGAGATCGAGCTCGAGAGGCGCGCCGAGGCGCTCGACGAGATTCGTGGACCCAAGACCACGATCGGTTTTGGTAACCAGATTCGCAGCTACGTGCTCTACCCGTATCAGATGGTCAAGGACCTGCGCTCGGGTGTGGAGACTAGCAACGTCGAGGCCGTTCTCGACGATGGCGATCTGGATCCGTTTGTGATCGGCTACCATCGCTGGGCAACCGGCAACGCCGATGCGGAGGCCCCGTCTGTCTAAACCCATAGGGTTGGCTTTGGGCAGATGTGGCCAATACGGACCCTGTGCGGGGGTGGTATTTGGTCGGCGAATCGGTAAAATCGAATACAAGAAGAAGCTCAAAGCGCATCCGTTTGGGTGCGCTTTTTTGAGGGAGGCAGCATGGCATATCGTCTGGACATCAAGCGCATTCTTTCGATGAACTTCTTTCGCGATCTGCCCCAGATTATGTTGGGGTGCGCTCTGGCCGCTATTGCGACCGACCTGTTTTTGATTCCCAACGGCCTTGCTGCCGGTGGCGTTACGGGCCTTGCCACCATTATCCAGGCGGTCGGCGCCTCGCATGGCATATCGCTTCCCGTCGGTATCCAGACCATCGTGATGAATGCCTTGCTGCTGCTGGTCGTTATGCGCGAGGGCGGTATGTTCTATGTGGTGCAGACCGCGACGGGCTTTGTTCTGCTGGGCTTTTTCACCGACCTGTTCGCTCCGTTTGTGGCGCCGTTGGCACATGCCGATCTGATGCTGCCCGCTATGTGGGGCGGCATTATCACGGGCATCGGCTACGGCATGGTGCTGCGCGCCGGTGCCAACACCGGCGGCTCCGACACGATCGGCCAGATCATCTCGCGCAATACGTCGCTACCGGTGGGCTCCACCGTCATGGCGATCGATGTTGCCGTGTGCGCGCTGTCGGCCCCGGTCTTTTCGGTCGAAAACGCGCTGTATGCAGGTCTTTCGATGGTGATCAGCGGTTATGTGATCGATGCTGTGGTCGATGGCGGCAACAAGCGTCGTATGGTGCTCATCATCTCGGACAACTTCCCCGATATCGCGGCCGACATCATGTATGGCCTGGGCCGCGGCTGCACCAAGTTAAAGGCGACCGGTATGTATTCGGGCGCCGAGAAGCCGGTGATTATGGTCATCGTGAGCCGTCGAGAGCTCAACACCCTGAAGACGATCGTGCGCGAGCGCGATCCTCACGCCATTGTGACGGTTGCCGATGTTACGGAAACCTTTGGCGAGGGATTCAAGGACATTAACGCGTAGGGCAGGCTGCGCCCCATCCAAAAGACGTTCACATTGATAAACCGTTTCATCAGTGGGTCTGCCTGCTAAATTGCTCAAATAATGATAAAAAGTCTGGTAAAGCCATCAGTTTCCAGCATAATGAATGACGTACGTGCATTGCGGCTGTGTTGGGATTACCTTCTGTGCCGTGCGCATTTTGTCTAATGAGGATGAAAGGAAGGCACAATGAGCGACGAAGAGCTCAAAAAGGTTGCCAACGAGGTAAGGAAGGGCATCGTCACCGGCGTGCACGCTGCCAAGTCCGGCCATCCGGGCGGTTCGCTCGGCGCTGCCGACATCATGACCTATCTGTACTTTGAGGAAATGAACGTCGACCCGGCTGATCCCCACAAGGCCGACCGCGATCGCTTTGTGCTCTCCAAGGGCCACTGTGCTCCGGGTCTGTACGCCGTGCTCGCCGAGCGTGGGTTCTTCCCCAAGGAGGATCTCGAGACGCTGCGCCATATCGGTAGCCACCTGCAGGGCCACCCCAACATGAACGACACCCCGGGCGTCGATATGTCCACCGGCTCGCTGGGCCAGGGCATCTCCGCCGCCGTGGGCATGGCGGTTGCCGCCAAGCACTGGGGCGATGACTATCGCACCTACGCCCTGCTGGGTGATGGCGAGAGCGAGGAAGGCCAGGTCTGGGAGGCCGTCATGTTTGCCGGCAACCAGCAGCTCGATAACCTTTGCGTGATCGTTGACCACAACGGCCTGCAAATCGATGGTCCCGTCGAGGAGGTCAACGACCCCATGCCGCTGGCAGACAAGTTCCGCGCCTTTAAGTTCCACGTGGTGGAGCTTGCCGACGGCAACGACTTTGATCAGATCCGCGCCGCCTTTGCCGAGGCCCGCGCCACCAAGGGCCAGCCGACCGCCATTATCGCCGAGACCATGAAGGGCAAGGGCGTTTCCTTTATGGAGAACCAGGTGGGTTGGCACGGCAAGGCCCCCAACGATGAACAGTTTGAGCAGGCCATGGCAGAGCTCACGGCCGCCGGAGAGGAGCTCTAGGATGGCAGACGTCAAGAAAATCGCCACGCGCGTAAGCTACGGCGAGGCCCTCGTCGAGCTCGCCAACGAGCACGACGACTTTGTGGTCCTCGACGCCGACCTGGCCGCCGCCACGCAGACCGGCAAGTTTAAGGCCGCCTGCCCCGACCGCTTCTTCGATGTGGGCATTGCCGAGAGCAACCTGATGGGTGTTGCCGCCGGTATCGCGACCACCGGCCGCGTTGCCTTTGCGAGCACCTTTGCCATGTTCGCCGCCGGCCGCGCCTTTGAGCAGGTCCGCAACTCCATCGGCTATCCGCATCTCAACGTTAAGATTGGCGCCACGCATGCCGGTATCTCGGTGGGCGAGGACGGCGCCACGCACCAGTGCTGCGAGGATATCGCCCTCATGCGCGTTATCCCTGGCATGACCGTTATCGTTCCCGCCGACGACGTCGAGGCCCGCGCCGTGACGCGCGCCGCCTACGAGTGCGACGGCCCGGTGTACATGCGCTTTGCCCGTCTGGCCTCGCCGGTTATCAACGACCCCGAGAACTATAAGTTCGAGTTGGGCAAGGGCATCGTTATGCGCGAGGGCGCCGACGTTACCATCATTGCCTGTGGTCTGATGGTCGGCGAGGCCCTCGAGGCCGCCGAGCAGCTTGCTGCCGAGGGCATCGACGCCGAGGTCATCAACATGCACACCATCAAGCCCATCGACGCCGACCTGATCGTCAAGAGCGCCACCAAGACCGGTCACGTCGTGACCGTCGAGGAGCACTCCGTGATCGGTGGTCTGGGCAGCGCCGTTGCCGATGTCCTGTGCGAGCAGTGCCCGACGCCGCTCAAGAAGATCGGCGTTAACGACACCTTTGGCGAGTCCGGCCCGGGTGCAGAGCTCCTGCACAAGTACGGCCTGGACGCCGCCAACATCGTGGCGACCACCAAGGAGTTCTTGGCCTAGGACAAGACGAGGCAAAGTATCGCTTCAGCAACCGTATGCAATCCATAGCAGGGGCGTCCTCAAAGAGGACGCCCCTGTTTTTTGTCGGCAGCAAACAAATTAGGCCCGCACCAAGCAAGGGCTTTCTCCGGGAAACGGGCCCAGACCAGCAAAGTGCAATTCAGACCCTTCCAACTTCGTATATGCAGCACCGTAAGATAAACGCGGCGGCCCCTTAGTAGCCGCAGGCCGCGCGCAGGGTTACCTCCCAAATCTTTCCGCAGGACGGAGGAGCCCCCGCCGCACGTAGTGCGCAGCGGGGGCTCCGACATGTCCGAGGACGATTTGGGAGGTA
>URKH01000053.1 GCA_900548255.1 uncultured Collinsella sp.
GCTCAATGCGATCGCCGCACGTGTGCGCGCCCTCGGCATTCCCTGCCAGGTGAGCTACTAGCGCGGCCGCCCGCCAGCAGCTAAAACCCCGTCCCAAATAAGCTGCTCCGCGAGTGGGCTATACTAGCCTCGGATGAAAGGAAGTTAGCCATGTATGACAAAGGACCCGTGCCCGGCCGCAACGACGCTTGCTGGTGCGGCAGCGGCAAAAAATATAAGAAATGTCACAGCGCCTTCGACGAGCGCCTCGAGCGCTTGTGGGAAGAGGGCTGGGAGGTTCTGCCTCGCACGCTCTACAAGACTCCCGCCGATATCGAGGGCATCAAGCGCTCGGCAGCCATCAACGTGGGCGTGCTCGATTACGTGGGCGAGCATATCGCCGCAGGCATGACCACCAACCAGATCGACCAGATGATCTACGACTACACCGTCGAGCACGGTGGCACGCCAGCCGATCTCAACTACGAGGGCTATCCCAAGAGCGTGTGCACCTCGATCAACGACGTCGTCTGCCACGGTATCCCCTGCGATGCGGATGTGCTGCACGAGGGCGACATCATCAACGTGGACTGCTCCACAATCTTGGACGGCTACTTTAGTGATTCGAGCCGCATGTTCTGCATCGGCGAGGTCTCGGCCGAGCGTCAGCGCCTGGTCGACGTCACCCGTGCCAGCGTGGAGGCGGGCCTGGCGGCCGTCAAGCCATGGCTGCCGTTGTCCGTTATGGCCGAGGCCGTGCAAAAGACCGTCGAGGATGCCGGCTTTAGCGTGGTGCGCGAGTACGGCGGACACGGCATCGGTAAGGAGTTCCACGAGGACCCGTTTGTGGGCTTTACCACCGAAGCGCCCGACGTGGACACCATCATGGCCCCGGGCATGGTCTTTACCATCGAGCCCATGGTCAACGCCGGAGCGCCCGACATCAAGATTAGCAAGGGTGACGGTTGGTGTGTGCGCACCAAGGACGGTAGCGATTCGGCCCAGTGCGAGGTACAGCTCGTGGTGACCGAGGACGGCTACGAGTTGCTGAGCTGGTAGCCGTGGATGCGCCGGATGCTGACGGGCACGCTCGTCTTGCATCCGGCGTTTTTTTGAACGTTTTGCCTGATAAAACCTGAAAAAATAAACCTGTCCCTTTTTGGTAGGTCAAGCGGAGAGGACTGCTTGTGAACATCCTAGTTTTGCTGCCCGTCAACGACCGTCATCGCGCAATTCTCGAGTCGAGCGCTCCGGGCGAGGACTTTATCTACACGAGCGCCGACGCCGCCACGCGCGAGCAGGTCGCCGATGCCGACGTGATCTTGGGCAACATCGACCCTGCCTTGCTTACCGCATGCGAGCATCTCCAGCTGTTGCAATTGCAGACCGCCGGCTATGACGACTACCTTGCCGCCGGCACCGTGCCGGCTGACGCCAAGCTGTCTTGCTCGATCGGCGCCTACGGTCAGGCCGTAAGCGAGCACATGTTTGCCATGGTGCTGTCAATGATGAAGCGCCTGCCCGGCTATCACGACTTGCAGCGCGAGCATCGCTGGGAGGATTTGGGGCAGGTTACCTCGCTCAAAAATGCCAACGTGCTGGTGCTGGGCGCGGGCGATATCGGCGGCCACTTTGCCACGCTCTGCCGCAGCATGGGCGCACACGTCCACGGCATCAAGCGCCATCCGCTCGTCTACCCCATTGTGTTTGAGGACATGGACGGCATGGATGCCCTGTCTGAGCGCCTGGCGGAGGCCGACATCGTCGCATCCTTTATGCCCAGCACGCCCGAGACCCGCGGTCTGGCGAACGCCAAGTTCTTTGCCGCAATGAAGCCGGGCGCCTTCTTTGCCAACGGCGGCCGCGGTGACCTTGTGGTCGCCGACGACTTGGTTGCCGCCCTGGAGTCGGGACATCTTGCCGGCGCCGCGGTCGACGTCACCGACCCCGAGCCCCTGCCCGCGACAAGCCCGCTGTGGGACGCTCCCAACATGCTCATCACGCCGCATATCTCGGGCTGGTTCCACCTAGAGGCCACGCTCAACAACGTGGTCGACATCGCCGCCGAGAATCTACGCCATCTTCTGGCTGGCGAGACGCTACGCTGCTGGATTGAGCACTAGGTATTACGCCGTTCTAACGAACGGCGTAATGAGCCGACGCTACGAGCCCGTCTGGACGGCAATCTGCCTTTCAATCGTCGGGCATGGCCAGAAGGCCAATGCCCTCCTCTTTCAAGGCACCTTGCTCGCCCAGGCGGGCTCTCGCTGACTTTTTCTCTACCCGCAAAGCTTTAGGGACTCAGCGGCTTGTAATGCCGCTGGCATTCGCCCAGATAAAACCTGCCAAAATAAACATCCCTTTTTGGCAGGTTTTAGAGCTCCACGCTTTCGGCGCCGTTGATATGGAGGTCACGCTCGTAGAAGGCGGTGAGGGCGCGGATGGCGCACATCACATCGCGCACGCCGCCGGTCTCGTAGCTCGAGTGCATGGCCAGCTGCGGCAGGCCCACGTCCACAGCGTGCATACTCGCCTGCATGTTCGACAGGTTGCCCAGGGTGGAGCCGCCGGCCATATCGCTCTTGTTGGCGAAGGCCTGCGTGGGTACGTCGGCGTCGTCGCAAATAGCCTGGAACACCGCGCGGCTAAAGGCATCGGTGCAGTAGTGCTGGTTGGCGGCCTCCTTGATGACGATGCCGCCGTTGAGCACAACCTGGTTGCGGGCGTCGCACTTCTCGGCGTGGTTGGGGTGCACGGCGTGCGCGTTGTCGCAGCTCACGAGCATCGAAGCGGCAAGCGCACGGTGGTACGACTCGTCGTCGAAGCCCAGCGATCCGTTAATGCGGCGCAGCGCGTCGGCCAAGAACGTCGACATGGCGCCTTGCTTGGTCTCGGAGCCAACCTCCTCGTTATCAAAGCAGCAGAAGACCGAAACGTCGTGCACGTTCTCAGCACCCAAAAATGCCTGCAGCGAGGTGTAGGCGCAGGCCAGGTCGTCGAGCTTGGGCGTCGAGATAAACTCGTCGGCCCAGCCCCAAATGCGCGCATCCTGGCGGTTGACCAGGAACAAATCGCGGCACAAAATCTGCTCGGGCTCAACATCCAGCTCATCGGCGATCAGGGCGTCAAAGTCGCCCTGCTTAAGGTCACCAGCGCTAATGAGAGGGCACAGGTCAACGGCTCGGTTGGGCGCAAAGCCCTCGTTAACGCCGCGGTTCATATGGATGGCAAGGCTCGGGATGATGGCGACTTCGCGCTCGGTAGCGAGCAAACGACTCTCGATACGGTCGCCCTCGCGTACCAACACGCGGCCCGCGAGTGCCAGCGGACGGTCGAACCAGGTGTAGTCGATCATGCCGCCGTAGGCCTCGGTGTTCAGGCGCAGCGTCTCGCCCGCGCCGTCGAGCTCGGGCACGGCCTTGACCTTAAACGTCGGCGAGTCGCTGTGCGACGCCGTCAGCTGAAAATGATAGTCACCGGCAACGCCGTCCTCGCCCCACGTAGCGGCCAGGTCCTCGCCCACTTTAAAGGCAACAACGCTCGAGGTATTGCGCTGCGTGTAATAACGCCCGCCCGGCTCGATGTCCCACGCCGCATTCTCGGGCAGGTAGGTAAAGCCCGCCTCGTCGAGCTCGGCCATAATGGTCGCCGCCGTATGGAACATGCTGGGGCATGCCTCGATAAAGTCGATAAGGTCGTTGGCGGCCTCGATATCGTCGGCCGTCACATGCGCGCGCTCGGGCGTTTCCTGATCCGTCATGCTCTCCCCTTTCACTGGGCTGATGGTCCCCTCCAGCATACCCCGCCGCGCCAGTGCCGTGCCTTTCATTCCATGTTTAATCCCGCGCCGCTCGCCAAGTTGAGCCATCATGCCCGCACTCCTTTTGCGACAATTACGCTAACAGGACGAAAGGAGCCGTCATGAAGCCACGTAACATTGCCATCGCCTGCGATGTCGCAGGAGTCGCCGTCGGCCTTGCCGCTGCCACCGGCATCGTTTATCACAAACAAATCAAGTCTGCCGCGTCACTCAAACGCTTGACCGGCTACGCGGATGGCTATGACCTGTACGCAATCGACATTGCCTACGACTACGATCTTGATCGCATCATCGCCACTGGCGTGCGCGACGACCAGGCCTACATCGATGCCGTGGTGGCACAGGTGCTGCCCGGTGTGCCGGCACATGTCCAGGCGCCCCAGTTTGCCTGCAGCGCTTTTGTCGCCGTAGATGCCGAAGGCCGCGTGCGCACCGGTCGCAATTACGACTTTAAGGACGACACCTCGGCGCTGCTGGTGCGTAATCACCCGTGCGACGGCTATGCCTCCATCGGGTTTGCCGCCCTTAACAACCTGGGCGATAACACTCCGCTTGACTCCGTCGGCGGACGCGCTGCGGCGTTGATGGGCCCGTTTGCCCAGCTCGACGGCGTCAACGAATGTGGCGTGTCCATTGCCGTGCTCACCCTGGATTCCAAACCCTGTGACCAGGACACGCAACGCCCCGTCATCAATACCTCGCTCGCCATCCGTCTGGTGCTCGACCGTGCCGCCACCACGCAAGAGGCCGTCAACCTGCTTTCTGCCTACGACATGCACGCCATGGCCGGACGCGACTACCACTTCTTTATCAACGACGCCGCCGGTGACGCGCGGGTGGTGGAGTGGGATCCGCGCGATCCCGACCGTGCATGCAAGGCGACGCCCGTACGCCAGGTCACGAACTTCTACGCCTGCTATGGTGACGAGGTGCTCCCCAACCAAAAGAACGGCGAGCTGGGCCATGGTAAAGAGCGCGCCGTCGCAATCGCCGATGTCCTCGACGCCCGTGCCGGCGCCCAAGACGAGGCAATCGCTTGGAAGGCCCTACGCGCTGCGGCGCAAGAGCCCAATCCGGAAGACATCACCAGCAACACGCAGTGGTCGGTCGTCTTTGACAACACCGAGCCCGCTGCCGCCATCACGCTGCGCCGCCACTGGGGCGACGTCGACGCCTTCGCGCTGTAAGGAGCCAGGCCCGTCGACCTTACGCTCGCCTGACGTTGCTTACATTTCTATACGCTTGAGCTAACACGTTTTACCCCTGTATCAACAGTGTGCGGGGGTAAACTTATGCGCATGTTATAACTTGCCCGGAAGGATTCATCATGCTTAGGATCGGTCTTCTTACCAGTGGCGGCGACTGCCAGGCGCTCAACGCCACCATGCGCGGCATTGTCAAAACGCTCATGACCAATAGCGAAGAGCCTATCGAGATCTATGGTTTTGAGGACGGCTACCAGGGCCTTATCTACAGCAGGTTCCGCGTTATGACTCCCGCCGATTTTAGCGGCATCCTCACCCGCGGCGGCACCATTCTAGGCACGAGCCGCACGCCGTTCAAGCGCTTGGACATTCCCGAGGCTGACGGCGTCGAAAAGGTGCCCGCGATGGTCCACACCTATCACAAGCTGCAGCTCGACTGCCTGTTTATGCTGGGCGGCAACGGCTCCACCAAGACCGCCAACCGTCTACGCCAAGAAGGCCTCAACGTTATCGCTCTGCCCAAGACCATCGATAATGACACCTGGGGCACCGAGATGACGTTTGGCTTTACGAGCGCCATCGACGTTGCCACCAAGTGCATCGACGACATCCACACCACCGCCTCGAGCCACGGCCGCGTGTTCGTCATCGAGATCATGGGCCACAAGGTTGGCTGGATCCCGCTGTACGCTGGCGTCGCGGGCGGCGCGGATGTCATCTTGATTCCCGAGATCCCCTACGACATGGATAACGTCATCAAGACCATTGAGCATCGCATGGAGACTGGCAGCCGCTTTACCATCGTGGCCGTCGCCGAGGGCGCTATCTCCAAGGAGGACGCGGCGCTGTCCAAGAAGGAGTACAAGAAGAAGCTCGCCGAGCGTACGAGCCCGTCGATTGTCTACGACATCGCCAAGGAGATCGAGGCCAAGACCGGTCGCGAGACCCGCGTCGCCATCCCCGGTCACACGCAGCGCGGCGGTCAGCCCGACGCCCAGGACCGCATCTTTGCGACCCAGTGCGGCGTCGAGGCGGCACTGGGCTGCCTACGCGGCGAGTTTGGCTACATGATTGCCCTGTGTGACGGCAAGATGTGCCACATGCCGCTCGAGGAGGTCGCCGGCAAGCTCAAGTTTGTCGACCCCCAGAGCGACCTGGTGCGCGAGGCCAAGGCATTGGGCATCAGCTTCGGCGACGAATAGCCTCGGCCGAAACTGCTCTCATCGGAGGCCCCAGGGCTTACCTCCCAAATCGTCCTCGGACATGTCAGGATCCCGCCGTGCGCTCCGCGCGGCGGGATCCTTCCGTCCTGCGGAAAGATTTGGGAGGTAAGCCCTGGGGCCTCCTGCGGTAACTAGGGAGGTCGAGGCTATTCGTCTTCTTGCTGCAAGTGCGTGGGCTGAGATTTTGGGATGTTGCAGGCTCTTAGCTGAGAGTAGCACTGACATTTGTCCTGAAATGGCTGGTCGTTAGGAGTTGCTACCGGTAGTTGCGGTAGGGTTGGAGCAGATTCTAACTAGAAATGGTGGTCGCTACTGGTTGTTCTCGGCATACTCGGCTCATTCGATTACGGTCACCACATGAAAGGAACTGTTATGGATCTTGCGATGGCGCAGCAGCTCGTTGATCGCCGCAAGGCTGCTTGGCTTTCTCAGGAGGCGCTTGCCGCCCAGCTGGGTGTGAGTCGTCAGGCTGTCAGTAAATGGGAGCGCAGCGAATCCTCACCCGATACCGATAACCTTATTGCGCTCGCCGCGCTGTATGGCGTGTCGCTGGATGAACTGCTGTATGGAGAGGCGGTGGATAGCACTGATGACTCGCAGACTGATGATGAGGCACAGAACAGCAACGCCGGCACCAAAGCTCCAGATGGGGCTGAAGAGGCTGAGGCTTCTACTGAGCACGCTGATTGCAGCGATAAGCCACTTGTCGATATTTCCCTCGCGCGCGGCATCCACGTTATTGATCCCAACAAAGGCGAAGAGGTCCATGTTGGCTGGAGTGGCATCCATGTGGCTAACGAGCGCAAGGGTGAAGAGGTCCATGTGGGGCCAGGCGGATTGCATATCGATACGCTAGAGGACGATGGACATAACGTGCATACCAATGACGATGGCACCGTCACCATCGACGGCGAGACGTTTTCCAGCTGGAAGGAAGCACACGACAAGCTCGACCATCATGGCAAGCATTTCCACACCAAGGTCGGTCGTGCGTGGAACAAGTTTCCCTTCCCCGCACTTGTCGCTCTCGCCTATCTGGTGCTCGGCATTGTCTACGGCACATGGGACATGGGGCTTTTCCTCGTCTTTCTGGTTCCCGTCTACTACGCGATTGGTGACTTCATCGATCGGCGCCACCTGTCTAAGCTGATCGAGGCCATCTACCCGGCAGCCGCCATCGCTTGGTTCCTCTACATGTGGCTCTGTTTGGGACAGCCCCATCCTGCATGGATCATCCTCATCACGATTCCCGTCATAAAGGCGCTCATGCGCTGGTGCCGCAAACAATGGAAGCACCGCAAACAGGCCTAACACGCTCCGACCCACCAGCACCCAACCACCCCCGCCCTTCTCCTAAGTTGCGGTGAGATAGGGACTGTTTCGAAGTTCCAAAGCGCCAAACAGTCCGTATATCACCACAACTTACAAACAACTGGGTCAGTTCCGGCACGGAGATTAGCATTGAGCTGACCGCGCGCCAAGAAAAGGGCCTATTTACTACGTTTAACTCGAGAGGGCCGACCATACCCGCCTTTTCCGAAAAATGGCAAGCCCTCTACCTGCGGTTTTAATTTCATAATCTTTGTCATGGTCGAGGGTGTGGTAGCAAACGTAGTAGATAGGCCCGTTTTGTGGCATACGACCCATTCAAGCCCAATCTCGAAGGCTAAAGAGAGCCTCTCATCCACGCCTGGGAGCGAAAACCAAATAGAATGAAAGGCAAATGGAAAGCCCGTTTGACGAGCGGAGGACATATGCGCGACGTAGCCGAAAGCGACTGGAAGCTGTTTAAGAAAATGCTTCCTCAATGGCAAGAACGTTATATGGAAAAGCTCATCGCCCAGTACGTTGAGATGCTGAACGGCGACAGCGAAGCGTCCAGTAGATTTTGGGCATTAGAAGAGCGCCTCAATAGAGACAAGCTGTCCTCAGGCGTAATCGCAAACAACATTCGCCGCAGCACAATGCACCGCGAGATAGCCAATTTGCTTATCGACAGCGTGATCACCCTTGACGACCTTGACGGTTTTACCGAGGACATTAAGAGCTATGCGCAACGCTGGATTGGGCAGTAAGAGCACTGAACGACAGACCTCCCCAGCAAAACGGGGCAAACGCTGGGCCACCTAATGGTTGTCCGGCGTTCGCCCAGATAAAACCTGCCAAAATAAACCTGTCCCTTTTTGGCAGGTTACTCGGCGCTCTTGAGGGCGCCGACCATGTCGATCTTGTTGAGCGTTCGGTTGGTGGCGAGGTTGACGATGATCGTAAAGCCGAAGGAAAGCACCACGGCAAGCACGTAGCTCAGCGGCTCGACTTCGACGTCAAAGTACAGCGACGGCATCTGCAGGATGTACGTAAAGCTCTCGGCAAGCAGGCCACCCAGCGGCACGCCCAGCGCGGCACCAATCGCCGTCAAAATCAGCGTCTCCTTGTTAACGTAGTGGTGCACCTCGCCACGACGGAAGCCCAGCACCTTGATAGTCGCCAGCTCGCGTTCGCGCTCCGAGATGTTGGTATTAGACAACGTAAATACCACCACAAACGACAGGCACGCCGCCATAAAGGTCACAAGCACCACGACCGAATTGATAATCGTAAAGTTTGCCTCATAGTTTTCCCAATGCTCGGCGGTACTCGACAGCGTAATCCAACCATCGCTCTTAAGACGGTTGGTAAACGCAATCTGATCGGCCGACGAACCCTTAAGCAGCGCAAGGATGCCGTTGAGGCGCGCGCTTCGACCGAACGCGCTCTCATAGGTGCTCTGCGTCATATAGAGCGTGTTGCCCAGATAGTTAAGCGAAATGTCGCTGACCTTGACCTTGGCGACGTTGAGTGACGAATCCTGGACATGTGCTGTGTCACCCGGCTTGATCCCCAGCACCAGCTGAGAGCTCTTGCTCAAATACACATCCCCGTCGCGCAGGGCGAGCGGTTCTTCGGACTCGTCCTCGAGACACACGTAGTCGTCCAGGTCGTTCGTGCGGTCATCGGGCACCACGATCAGTTGCACGGTCTCGCTCTTGCCGCCAAATGTAAAGGTGACGTTGTCGGTCATAATCGGCAGCGTCGAAGTCACGGTCACGTCGGAATCCTTGGCTGCGCTTCGCTCGTCGAGCGCCGCGCACGTCTGCGAAAAATCGTCGGGATTGGCGACCGCTAGCAGGTCATAGCGCGTGATATGCCCGTACTGCTTGGGCGAAAGCGCCACCGATGTATCGCGGATGCCCATACCGCAAATCACGAGCGCCGTGCAGCCCGCGATGCCAAAGATGGTCATAAAGGCGCGCTTTTTGTAGCGGAATAGGTTACGTGCAGCGACCTTATTTAAGAAGCCCATGCGGCGCCAGATAAAGCCGATGCGCTCGAGCAAGATGCGCGAGCCGGCGCGCGGGGCCTTGGGGCGCATGAGCGAGGCCGGGGTCTCGGCCATCTCGTGGCGGCAGGCGATAATCGTGGCGCCCACCACGCCCACGGCAAACAGCGCCACCGAAACGATCGAGGACACGATGTCGTACGAAAGCAGCATCTGGGGCAGCGAGTACATGTCGTCGAATACCGTAAACAAGAACAGCGGCAGGCCCACAAATCCAATGATGTTGCCCAGCACGCCGCCAATCAGGCAAGCCCACAGCGCATAGTCCACGTATTTGGACAGGATACGCCCGCGTGAATAGCCGAGTGCCTTGTACAGACCGATGAGCGTGCGCTCCTCCTCGACCATACGCGTGGCGGTGGTGAGACTGATGAGCACAGCGACGATAAAGAAGATGAACGGGAAAACCGTGGCGATGGCCTCGATCGAGGAGCTATCGCTCTCGACGCTCGAGTAGCTCGCGATGTTGCCGCGGTCCTGGATGTACCAGGTGCATTCGCCAAGGTCGGAAATCTCGGCGCGGGCATCGGCAAACTGCTGGTCGGCGGCGGCACGGCGCTGGTCCAGGTCGGCTTGCGCCTGCGCACGCTCCTCGCTGCCCTCGGCCATACGATCGATGTTGTCCTGTTCAATCCCAAAGAGCATATTCGCTTGGCGCTCGGCCGCATCCAAACTTGCCGGCGTATCGACCGTCAACTCTTGAGCACGTGCCTTTTCGCGTCCGTCGCGGATCTTATCGATATTGCCCTTGACCTCATTAATCTTTGTCGTGTAGGCATCCGAATAGGAATTGAGGCTCTTAGCCCCCTCGACGGTCACGTGAACCGCGGAGTAGGAAGAAGATGTCGCGGCATCCTCGCTCACATAGAACTTATAGTCCGC
This sequence comes from uncultured Collinsella sp., assembly GCA_900548255.1. Taxonomy (GTDB): domain Bacteria; phylum Actinomycetota; class Coriobacteriia; order Coriobacteriales; family Coriobacteriaceae; genus Collinsella. The sequence continues at coordinate 10,489 of URKH01000053.1, forward strand.
AGCCGAAGCAGCGCGAAAGGCATTGACGGTCGAGTCGGAGCTCACATCGGTGGGGTCGAGGACCTCAGCCGTAATGGTGTAATCACCCGCGGCGAACTGATCCTTGGCACTTTGATTGGACGAGCTCGCATCGTTGGCGGCAAAGCTCACCGTATCGCCGATTTTCTTGCCCGAAGCCTTCAAAAAACGCGAGGTCACCGCGACCTCGCCGGCACGCTCGGGCAAATCGCCACTCACCAGCACCGGCTGATCGATATTCTCCCTGGAAAGGCTCTGGACGACCACGCGCTCGCGCGTTGTACCCACGGCGGTGTAGGCGGTCTCGGTGTAGATGCCCTCGGCTGTCTCGACGCTGTCGACCTCTTGAATGGCCGCAAGATCGTCGCGCGTAAGGCCATAGGTCGACTGCACGTTAATATCATAGACATTCTGCTGGTCAAAGTAGGCGTCAACCGAATCGCACAGGTCCTCGCAGCCCGCCTTAAGGCCACACATCACACTCACGCCAAGCGCCGTGATGACCACGATGGACAAGAAGCGCTTAAGACCGCCTCGGATTGTGCGGTAGATGCCACGGCGAAACACCGTCGGCACCATGTCGTTTGAACTTTGGGCAGTGCGGTAGGTCGCGAACTCTCGGTCGCGACCGACGTGCTCCGTATCACGGTTTTGGCTGTTTTGGCGATCCTGGTCCATGGGCGCTACCACTCGATCGTCTCGATAGGTACAGGATTTTGCTGGACAGTCTCGCTCTCCACGCGGCCGCTCTTAAAGCGGATCAGGCGATCGGCCATGGGCGCCAGCGCGGAGTTGTGGGTGATGATAATGACCGTAATGCCTTGCTTGCGACAGGTGTCCTGCAACAGCTGCAGAATCTGCTTGCCGGTTTTGTAGTCGAGCGCGCCCGTGGGCTCGTCGCAAAGGAGCAGCTTAGGGTTCTTGGCCAGCGCGCGGGCAATGGACACGCGCTGCTGCTCTCCTCCCGAAAGCTGCGCAGGAAAGTTGGCGAGGCGCTCGCCCAGGCCGACCTGGCAAAGCGTTTGCTCGGCATCGAGCGAATCGGGGCAGATTTGCGCCGCGAGCTCGACGTTTTCGAGTGCCGTCAGGTTGGGGACCAGATTGTAGAACTGGAAAACAAAGCCGACGTCGGCGCGGCGGTATTCCACGAGCTGCGCCTCGTTGGCGGAGCTCACGTCGCGCCCGTCCACCGTCACGGTGCCGGAGGTCGCCGTATCCATGCCGCCCAGAATGTTGAGCGCCGTGGTCTTGCCGGCACCCGAAGCACCCAGAATGATGGCGAGCTCGCCGCGCTCGACCGTAAAGCTCGCGCCGTCGAGCGCGTGGATGCGGGCGTCGCCCTCGCCGTATGCCTTGATGACGTCTTTGAATTCAATATAGGCCATCGATTAATTCCCATCTGGTCGGATAACTCTTTAGTATTACCCATTTCCCACCCACCAAAAAGGGACAGGCTCATTTTGGCAGGTTTTATATGGGGGAATGGCGGGTGTGGGCGAGGCATTGAGGCTATCCAAGTCAACCATTTGACCCAAGCCTCGCCCACCGCTATGATGCCGCTTCGGAATGAATGTCTCCGCTGGGTGCGCTAGCTAAGCTGTCGCGTCACCCTAAACCGCCTTGTTGCTGATGACTTCTGCTGTTACGTGGTGCCTCCTAGGTATCACGCCGCGGCAGGAGTCTTTTTTGTTTTGGAGGAGAAGTGTCAGAAAGCAGCACATCGAGCAGGATTAAACGCCTGGTCAACACCTATAGCGGCCTCGTGCTTATGGGCGCTGTCGGAATCCCCGTCGGCATTATCGTTGGCGCCATCTGCGCGCTCTTTGGTCGCGTGCTTCTGGCGATTGGCACCTTCCGTGACGAGCACATCACTCTGCTCCTTCCCCTCCTCGCCCTCGCGGGCCTTGCCATCGTGTTTGCCTACCGCACTTGGGGCAAAGGCACCGAACGCGGCATGAGCTTAGTATTCGACGTAGGCCACGGGCGCGAAGACGCTATCTCCCCGCGCTTGGTGCCGCTCATTATGCTGAGCACGTGGGGAACGCACCTCTTTGGCGGCAGCGCGGGACGCGAGGGCGTGGCCGTGCAGATCGGTGCAACCGTCTCACATTGGATCGGCCGACGTTTGCCTTTCCGCGACCCCGGCAACACGTTTTTGCTTATCGGCATGGCTGCCGGCTTTGCCGGACTCTTTCGAACGCCACTTGCAGCCACGGTCTTTGCTATCGAAGTGCTGGTCGCAGGACGCATGGAATACCGCGCGCTGTTTCCCGCGCTTACGGCCTCACTCGCAGCAAGTATGACCTCCGGCGCCCTAGGACTCGAGAAGTTCGAGGTCGCCGTTACCGCCTCGTATGCGCTCGACCTCCCCGGTCTTGGACGGCTAGCGCTGTTGGGTATCGCGTTTGGTATGGTAGGCGGCGCTTTTGCCTGGTGCCTTGCCCATGCCAAGACCCTTGCAGCGCGGCTGTTCCCCAACCCTTACATACGCGTTGCCGTTATGGGCCTTGCACTGTCGGCGATTCTGTTCGTACTGTGGCAGGGGCGATACTGCGGCCTTGGCACAAACCTGATATCGGCAGCGCTGGACGACAACGGCAAGATTGCCATCATGCCTTGGGACTGGGCGCTTAAATTCGCACTCACCATCGCCACGCTTGCCGCAGGATATCAAGGTGGTGAGGTAACGCCGCTGTTCTCCATCGGAGCAAGCCTGGGTGTCGTGCTCGCCGGAATTCTCGGCATGCCCGTCGAGTTCTGCGCCGCGCTGGGCTACGCCGCCGTCTTTGGCGGCGCCACCAACACGCTGCTCGCGCCAATCCTTATCGGTTGCGAGGTCTTCGGTTTCGGTAATCTGCCGGCGTTCTTCATCGTCTGCGTTGTGGCTTACCTATTCAACATGGATAAGTCCATCTACGCCCTGCAGGAGCGGGCGTAGATCGATGTCCAGGCAGGTGGTCTCAACCGGAAACGGCGTCCCACTCTGAGGCTGTATTCCGGGGCACGGTTTCCGCTCGGGACGCCATTCGGAAAGCGCATCCCGCTTTATAACAGAATTCCGGAACGTGGTTTCCGTCTGAGCCTCCATTCGGAAAGCGTGTCCCGTTCTTTCACGGCATCTTGGCTATGCAAAGTGCTCGAGCGTTACTCCTCGTACGCGCCCTCAAGCCGCAGCAGCCACTCCTTGCGGTCAAGGCCGCCAGCATATCCGTTGAGCGAACCATCGGCGGCAACCACGCGATGGCACGGCACAATAATCGAAATGGGATTACGCGCGACCGCGGCCCCCACGGCACGGGGAGACACAACGGGTGCCTCATTTCCCGGCACACGATGTCGAGCCGCAACACGCTGGGCGATCTCGCCATACGTAGCGACCTCGCCACGCGGAATTGAAAGCAGCTCGTACCAAACTTCACGCTGAAACGCCGTGCCAATCATATGCAACGGCGGCGTAAACCGAGGCTCCTGCCCCGCAAAATAAGCATTCAGCCAAGCCCAGGAACGCTCAAGCACCGAAGAAGCCGCACCATTTGCCGGACTCACCGAAGACATCCCACCGGCACCAGAAACCGCATCGGCACCTACGACATACTCCGCATCCTCTTTGAGTAGCGTAGAGCCAAAGTGCTCCTGCCTCTCAAACCAAAGCCCCGTCAAACCGCGGCCATCAGCGGCAAGCAGGATTTCGCCCAAAGGCGAAGCAAACGTCGTCGTGACCACCAGCGGCTCCTTTCAAAACTCCGCAACATAATACCGCGAATTGTGCAGACAACCCCAATCGACCCCAAAGTCACCCAAGGCAGCAGGCGCGAACGCGCCGCAGCTGCCGGCCGAGCCCCACAGTCCCCAAAGGCGGCAGGCGCGAAGCGCCAAGGCCGCCGCCGGGACCAGGGCCCGCAACAACCACGTGCCCCCACATCAGCCCAACGGCCCCAACCAACAACGGCCCCATCGCAGGCCGCGCGCAGCAGCGTCACCGCAGGCGGGGGCCGGGTTTAGTTTTCAGAACACTCCGCAGACCAGTGTGGCGCCTTGTCCG
>URKH01000054.1 GCA_900548255.1 uncultured Collinsella sp.
TTTTATGTTATATTATATTATTATTATGTGGAATTCAGCCTGTCTCAGCAAAATCCGGCAGGCGCGAAAGGACGAACCATGTTAGCAATCGAACGGAAAAATGAAATTTTGCAGAAGCTGCGCGCCGACCAGCGCGTCTGCGACGTAGTCTGCGATTTCGCCGCGACCAAGCACGTTGCCGCCATCTGCGCCGCCCCGTTTATCCTGGGCGAGCTTGGTCTACTCGAGGGGCGCCGCGCCACATGCTTCCCTGGCTTTGAGAAGAGCTTCCCCGAGGGAGCTTATACCGGCGAGAAGGTCACGCAAGACGGCAATATCATCACTGCCAGCGGCATGGCGCAGTCACTCCCCTTTGCCTTGGAGCTGCTGCGCACGCTCGCCGGTGACAAGGCCGTCGAGAAGGTCGCCGAGGGCATCCAACTATGATCTTGGCTTCGCAATCGCCGCGCCGCATTGAGCTGATGCACGAGGCAGGCTACAACATTCGCGTGATTCCCGCAGATATCGATGAAACGCCCTTTGATGGCGAAGCTCCGCTTACGCTCGTCGAGCGTTTGGCGCGTGCCAAAGCCGCTGCCGTCGCCGCCGAGCATGCCGAGCCCAATGAGCTGACCGTCGCGGCCGATACCATCGTCACCTTCGATGGCAAGATTTTGGGTAAGCCGGCAAACGAGGACGAGGCGCGCACCATGCTCCGCGAGCTTTCGGGCCGCACGCACCAGGTTGCGACCGGCGTCTGCATCGTTAAAGCCGGCGACGCTACAGCTCCGCATGCCGCCGAGAGTCTGTCGTTTGTCGATGTGACCGACGTGACGTTCTATGAGCTTACCGAAGAGCAGATCGAGCACTATGTCGCCTCCGGCGAACCCATGGACAAAGCCGGCGCCTACGGCATCCAGGGCACAGGCGGCCGCATGCTCGTGCATGACATTTCGGGCGACTTCTACAACGTGGTGGGCTTGCCCATCGCTCGCGTCGCACGCGCGATTCAAAAACTCTCGTAATTGCATCTGGCGCTGGGTATCCCCCAGCGCCTACAATTTTGCCGTACCGTACGGATCCCGACCGGGCATAAGGCCCGGCGGAAAACCGATAGGAGAAAATATGGACACGCTGCTCGAAGCCATCGATGTTTGCAATGTCGATGGCTTTTGCTATGGCAACTATACGGACGAGGAGGCCGGCACCGGTTGCACCGTAATCGTGGCACCCGAGGGCGCCACCGGCGGCGTTGACGTTCGCGGCGGTGCCCCGGCATCGCGCGAAACCGACCTGCTGCGACCCGAGAACACCGTCGACAAGGTCCACGCCGTCTGCCTTTCGGGTGGATCGGCCTTTGGCCTCGAGGCTGCAAGCGGCGTCGCTCGCGAGCTTGAGAGCCGCGGCATCGGCCTTCCCGTCGGCCCCACGCAAGTGCCTATCGTGTGCTCCAGCTGCATCTTCGACCTCGCCTTTGGCGACCCCGCCGTTCGCCCCGACATTGAGGCCGGCATCGCCGCCGTGCGCGAAGCACTCGACAACACCCCCACCACGCTCGAGCAGGGCAATGTAGGTGCCGGCACAGGTGCCACCGTCGGAAAGCTCATGGGCCCCGCCACCTGCATGAAGGCCGGCCTTGGCGCTGCCGCCGTGGCGCTCGGTCCCGTTAAGGTAGGCGCCGTGGTTTCGGTCAACGCCTGCGGCAACGTGGTCGACCCCTTCACCGGAGAGTGGGTCGCCGGCATGCGCGCCGCCGCCGATAGCGACCAGATCGTCGACATGGAACTCGCAGCCTTTGCCGCCGCCGGATCCATGCAGATGCCGCTCGACCGCACCAACACCACCATCAGCTGCATCGTCACCAACGTTGAGCTCACCAAGGCTCAGGCCACCAAGGTCTCCCAGATGGCCGCAGACGCCTACGCACACGCCATTCGTCCCACGCACACCACCAACGACGGCGACACCATCTACACCCTCGCCAGCGGCAAACTAGACGCTCAGACAAGCGCCACCGTTCCCCTAGACCTGCTGGGCATGCTCGCCGTAAGGGCCCTACAGACCGCCATCGTAAACGGAGCCAAAAACGCCAAAACCTCCCACGGCATCCCCGGCGCCGCGAAGTAGCCTAACCTGACCGGTTGTCCGGTGGGCTTGGTTATGTTTGCTGCTCTACAGTCCTGGCTCGCACGAAGAGCACATTAAGTGCTCTTCGGCTCGTGCGGAACTCGCGACAAACATAACCAAGCCCACCGGACAACCTACCAATCAGATTCTTTTCAGCCCAGGCCCCTGTGTACCGCGCGTCCAAGATTTTCAAATTCAGCCGTCTGACATAAAGCAAGACATAGCAGAGGACCCCTGGTCCTTAACTTGATACGAGTTCCGCACGCAAAGGAGGCGCCAGTGGCGCCTCCGTCTTGCGCAGGACTGTTCGAAGTAGCAAGTTAAGGACCAGGGGTCCCCGTTACCCGAGCATTTCTGTGCTAGTTGAATTTGAAGATCTTTGAGGCAAGATGGTATAGGCCGAGTGTGGTTTTGTCTCCGGCCCGTCCATGCAGGTTGGTAAAGAATCCAACCACGCCGTAGCGAGCGCGACGATACATGCGCTCGTCGTACTCCTTCAGGTCCTTCCACAACGTCTTCAGGCGCTCATCGGCACAATCTTCCTCGGAAAGCTTGGTGAGCACCGAGCAAATCGCCATCATCATGGTGAAGTAGCCCATCATGTACGAACGCAGACGCGAGGACTCAACGTCCTGGTACAGGTGGAACGATTCCATCATGATGCGCGTTACGCGGAACTGCTGACCCAGGCGCTTGACCATCGTGGCCTCATTGACGCTCTGGCCCTCGCGACCGATAAAGTAGCGATAGAGGTCGATGTCGGCGTAGTACATGGTCTTGCAGCGCGGCAGCGGCACGTATGCGTAGATATTATCCACGTAGAACGTGTGTGCCGGCATAGGCAGATTGGACTCGCGCAGTACGTCGGTGCGATAGCACAGGCTGTGCATGAGCAGGTTCTGATCGGGACGGAAGTGTCCGATCTGGTCCCAAGAGAAAATCTTTTTGCGCGGCAGGGCAAACTTGTAGCCAATAGCGGTATGCGTGCCCTCGTAAACCTTCTCGTACACGTAGTTCGAGATAAACAGGTCGACGCGCTGGTCGCGCTCCTCAAAGCCACGCAGAATCGACAGCATGGTCGAAAGCGCCGCACCGTCGAGCCAGTCGTCCGAGTCAACGACCTTATAGTACGTACCATGCGCCTCACGCAGGCCCGAGAGGACGGCGATACCGTGGCCGCCATTCTCCTGGTGCACCGCACGGATGGTACCAGGATAACGGGCCTCCCACTCGTCGGCCTTGGCGGCCGTCTCGTCCTTGGAGCCGTCGTCCACCACGATAATCTCGATATCGGTGGCGTAATTGCTCCCCTCCAAGATGGAGGTGATGCAATGGTCCATATCCTTGGCGGCGTTATACGAGGGAATACCGAATGTTATGACTTTATGCATGGCAGGCGATAATCTCATCCGAAAGATCGAGGGCAGAATTGGTCACGGCGTCCATATCGTAGTAACGATACTCGGCCAGACGACCCACCGGGTGGAAGTTCGTCAGGTTCTGGACGCGCTCAAGGTAGCGCTCGTAGAGCTCACGGTTCTCGGGCTCCAGAATAGCGTAGTACGGCGTCTCGCCCGAGCCGGGCGTATAGGCCTTGGAGTACTCCTTCATGATGGTGGTCTTGCCGGGCAGGACCTGACCAGTCATGTTCTTGAACTCGGTAATGCGCGTATAGTCCTCGCTCGTGGTGTAGTTGACGGTGCCCACGGGCTGGAACTGATCCATATCGAACGTCTCGAACTTCATATCGAGCGTGCGGTACGGCAGCGCGCCCAGGTCGAGGTTGAACAGCTCGTCGAGCGGACCGGTGTAGACGATCTCGCCACCATAGACCTTGCCGTCGATCTTGACGGTGGTCTCGTCGATTTCAAAGAGGTCACGGGCGTCTACGTCACAGAATACGTCGATCAGATCGTGATCGAGCATATGCTCGAACAGCGCGGTATAGCCGTCCTGCGGCATGCCCTGGAAAGGAGCCTGCGGGAAGTAGCGATCGTCATCGCCCACAAAGACGGGAACGCGGCCGGTGATCGAGGGGTCGATCTGGTCGGGCGTCTGGCCCCACTGCTTCATGGTGTAATGCAAAAAGACGTTCTCATAGACATAATCGGCGACCTCGGCAAGATCCGGGTCGTTCTTCTTGCGCAGCTCCATAATGGGCACCTTGACGTCCTTGCCAAAGGTCTCCACGAGCTTCTGATACAGCTCCTCGCCGCGCTCGTCACCAAAGGCAAGCTTGAGACTCGCATGGTTGAAGGGCACGGGCATCAGGGTGCCGTTGATGTTGGCGAGCACCTTGTGCTGATAATCCGTCCACTTGGTAAAGCGCGACAGGAAATTGTGCACGCGCTCGTTAAAGGTGTGATAGATATGCGGACCGTACTCGTGGATCAGGATTCCGGCCTCGTCAGTGCAGTCATAGGCATTGCCCGCAATGTGGCTACGGCGCTCCAAAACGGCAACACGATAGCCGATGGTCTCGGCAAGACGGCGGGCGCAAACGGCACCGGCATATCCAGCACCGACGACAATCATGTCGTACGCGCCGGCGTTAAAGCCTTCAGGCAGGCCTGAGGTAATCTGCATCGATACTCCTTGTCAAAAGCCACGGGCTCGTTAGCTGGGCTTTTCTCGAACATTCTTCGAGACATATTTATCAGAGCGATTATAGCGCTAATGCGTCCTATAATGAGCTTGCCACACAAGGAAAGCTCAAGCACCGCGGCGTACAAATTTGAAAGGTAAACCCGCTAGCAGCGGGTTTATTCGTGAACAGCCGGGCGCCTGGAGCTTAGTGAAACGCTTGTAAGGAGTAACATGAGCGATTTCCTTAACCGTATGAAGTCTGCCGCCAAGGCCGACCTTAAGACGATCGTCCTGCCCGAGGGCGAGGATCCGCGCACCATCGTCGCGGCCACCAAGATCATCGATGAGGGCCTGGCAAAAATCGTCATCCTGGGCAACCCCGACGAGATCAACGTTCCCGGCGCCACCGTCATCGATCCGCGCAATGCCGAGAAGCACGAGGAGTACGCGCAGAAGTTTGCCGAGCTCCGCGCCAAGAAGGGCGTCACCATCGAGCAGGCTCGCGCCCAGGTGATGGACGCCACCTACTTTGGCACCATGATGGTCAAGATGGGTGACGCCGACGGCCTGGTCTCCGGCGCCTGCCACTCCACCGCCGACACCCTGCGCCCCGCGCTGCAGATCCTTAAGACCGCCCCGGGTACCAAGCTGGTCTCGGCCTTCTTCGTGATGTGCACCGACACCCCGCAGTTCGGCACCGACGGTACGCTGATCTTCGCCGACTGCGGCCTCAACATCAACCCGTCCTCCGACGAGCTATCCGAGATCGCCATCGCCTCCGCTCACTCCTGGTCCACCTTTATGGGCAGCGTCGAGCCGCACGTGGCCATGCTCTCCTACTCCACCATGGGCTCCGCCGGCGGCGAGGTCGCCAAGAAGGTCCAGGAGGCCGTTAAGTTCTGCAAGGAGAAGGCTCCCGAGCTCGCCATCGATGGCGACCTGCAGCTCGACGCCGCCATCGTTCCCACCGTCGCCCAGCTCAAGGCCCCCGGCTCCTCCGTTGCCGGCAAGGCCAACGTGCTTGTGTTCCCCGATCTCGAGGCCGGCAACATCGGCTACAAGCTGGTCCAGCGCTTCGCCGGCGCCGACGCTTACGGCCCCATCCTGCAGGGCATCGCCAAGCCGGTTAACGACCTTTCGCGCGGCTGCTCTGCCGACGACATCGTGGGTGTCGTAGCCATCACCGCCGTCCAGGCTCAGATGGCTGAGTAGCGGACGTATCCTCTCGGGACCCTACAGGGTAAAGCTCTGAAAACGTCCTCGGACATGTCGGAAGCCCCCGCTGCGCACTACGTGCGGCGGGGGCTTCCTCCGTCCTGCGGAATGTTTTCAGAGCTTTACCCTGTAGGGTCCCTGCCGCTACGTGGCAGCTAAGGAATCTGGAGTGGACGGCGGCTTGGCTACAAGCTGGGGCTGAGGATCTGAATGAATGGGTCCTGTTGCTGAGAGCACATGCGTTTGGGATCGATCAGTTTGGATCCGAAAGGCGGAGTGCGGCCGCCGTCCCCCTGACAACAAAAAGGCCTCCGAAGCCGTTTGCTCTGAAGGCCTTTCGTTTAGTTGCAAATGAGCGCTAGTTGTTCGCGGTCAGGCGCTCGACGTCGTGGGCGATCATGTATTCCTCGTCGGTGGGGATGACCATGACCGTGACGGAAGAGCCGGCGGCGCTGATGACCTGCGGGCCGTTACCCACGGCCTCGCGGTTCTTGTTGTTGTCGATGCGCACGCCCAGCCACTCGAAGCAGTCGCAGAAAGCCTTGCGGATCGACCAGTCGTTCTCGCCAATGCCGGCGGTAAAGGTAATGGTGTCCACGCCCGCCATGGAGGCAATCATGGAGCCGGCCTGCTGCATGGCCTTGTAGGCGAACATATCGAAGGCGAGCAGGCAGCGCTCGTCGCCCTCGGAGGCGCGCGTGCGGATGTCGCGGGCATCGTTGGAGATACCCGAAATGGCAAGCAGGCCGGACTGCTTGTTCATCATGTCGTCGACTTCCTGGTAGCTGTAGCCGCCCTCGCGCTGCAGGTAGCATACGGTAGCCGGGTCAATGGAACCGCAGCGGGTACCCATCATCAGACCGTCAAGCGGCGTGAGGCCCATCGTGGTGTCGCGGCACACGCCGTCCTCAATGGCGGCAAGCGAAGCACCGTTGCCCAGATGGCACGAAAGCAGGCGGTGGCAGCGCGAGCCCAGGATCTCCTTGGCCATCATCCACTCGTAGCGGTGGCTCGTACCGTGTGCGCCGTACTTGCGCACGTGGTACTTGTCGCACACGTCCTTGGGCAGCGCGTAGGTGTAGGCGACCTCGGGCATGGTCATGTGGAACGAGGTGTCGAAGACGGCCACGTTGGGCAGCTCCGGATACTTCTCGCGGCAATATTCGATTGCCGCGGCCTCGCCGTAATTGTGCAGCGGGGCGAGCGGAGCAACCTCGAGGATCTTAGCCATGACCTCATCGTCGACGACCGCGGAATCATCGAAGTGCCAGCCACCCTGAACGATACGGTGGCCGATGCCATCGATCGTAAAGTCGGTCTTCTCGAGCTCCTCGAGCACGCGCGCAATGGCGCAGCGATGATCGGGAAAAGGAATCTCCTCGGTCTGCTTGGCACCACCGTTCTCGGAGTGGCCAAAGATGCCCATGTCCGAGCCGATACGCTCGCAGTTGCCCTTGGCGAAAACCTCGCGGGTATCGGTATCCAAAAGCTGATATTTAAGGCTTGAGCTACCGGCGTTGACAACAAGTACGTTCATGAGACTCCTTTGCAGTGCGATACGGTCGGCGCAGACCCCTTAAGGCGGCCGCATGTTAATAAGAAGTTATCACAACTTAATAAATAACTATCAGGCATATCGCCCAACGAGCACAAAAGAGGGGCCGAACGGCGCTCGGTCGTCCAGCCCCTCCCCTTTTGCAATTACTTGCCGTTGACGATGCGCTCGACGTCGGAAGCGATCATGAACTCCTCGTCCGTGGGGATAACGAAAATCTTAACCTTGGAATCCTTGGCAGACAGGCACCAAGCGCCGTCACCACGCAGGGCGTTGCGGGCATGATCCATCTTGACGCCCATAAAGGCCAGACGGTCGGCAACGCCGGCGCGGACGGCCGGAGCGTGCTCGCCGATGCCGGCGGTAAAGACCAGGGTGTCCATACCGCACATAGAAGTGGCCATCTCGGCAGCCTTGGCGGCAATCTTGTAGACAAACATGTCGAAGGCGAGCTGAGCCTCGGGGTCGCCAGCGGCAGCGAGCTCCTCGACGTTGCGGCAGTCGTTGGTCTTGCCGCCGGTCACAGCCAAAAGGCCGGACTTCTTGTTCATCATCTCGTCGACCTCGTCGAAGGTGTAGCCGCCCTCGCGCTGCAGGTAGCACACGGTAGCCGGGTCGATGGAGCCGCAGCGGGTGCCCATCATGACGCCGTCGAGCGGCGTCAAGCCCATGGTGGTGTCCATGCACTTGCCGTCCTCGATGGCGCACAGGGAAGCGCCGGAGCCGATATGGCACACGACGACCTTGCGGGCCCCGCCGTTGGTCATCTCGGCGACCTTCTTGGAGATGTAGCGGTAGCTGGTGCCGTGGGCGCCGTACTTACGGATGTGCAGCTTGTCGCAAACATCCTTGGGCAGAGCGTAAGTCTTGGCGACCTCGGGCATGTTGAAGTGGAAAGCGGTGTCATAGACCGTGACGTTGGGCAGGTCGGGATACTGCTCCAGGCAGTACTCGATAACGTTGGCCTCGGGGTTATTGTGCAGCGGGGCGAGCGGAGCAACCTCGCGGATCTTGGCGAGGACGTCCTCGTCGACGAGGGAGGAATCACCGAAGTACCAACCGCCCTGAACGATACGGTGGCCGATACCCTCGACCTTGACGCCGTTGGCCTCAAGGTCCTTCAGGACGACCTCGATGGCGACCTTGTGGTCGGGGAACTCGATGTTCTCGGTCACCTTCTTGGAGCCGTTGGCAGCGTGGGTGAAGGTGCCGCCGGTAAAGCAGACGCGCTCGCAGGAGCCCTTTGCGGACACCTTGTGGGACTTGGTATCGATGACCTGATACTTAAGGGTCGAAGATCCTGCGTTGACGACCAGAACGTTCATGTGTCTCCCTACTAACAGGCGGTGTGGCGCCGCCAGGTTACATACGCTTCAATAATAAACCCAAACGCCCTCGCGCTCGGGTTTATTGCGTTGATATATAAGTTATCGGTGCTTGAGCTTCCGTTTCATTGCAAGGAAGAAGCGCCCTCAGATGAGGTTCTCGCCCAGGTTTTTGCCGCCGAGGACGTGCATATGGAAGTGCATGACGGTCTGGCCGGCGTTGACGCCCTTGTTGGAGATGACGCGGAAACCGTCCTCCAGACCCTTGGCCTTGGCGACCTCCTGGATGGCGTGAGCTATGGCGCCCATGGTCTCGGCGGGTACGTTGTCGGCGATGTCGCTGTAGTGCTTCTTAGGGATCACGAGCGTGTGGACCGGCGCCTGCGGGTTGAGGTCGTCGAAGGCGATGACCTGGTCGTCCTCATAGACAACGGTCGAGGGGATCTCGTGGTTGGCAATTTTGCAGAAGATGCAATCGCACATAGCTGGTTCCTTTCTTACAGACCAAGGTAATTATATTTGGTCGAGATGCTTAGAACGAAAGGTTATCATCGGTGTTGGCGGCCTCGCCGTCGGCGAGCACGTCGTTGCCGTCGACGTCCTTAAGGAGCACCGAGACCTTCTGCTCGGCATCGGACAGGCGGGTGCGCAGGCTTTTGAGGAGCTCGACGCCGCGGGTGTAGCTCTCGAGCGACTCCTCAAGCTCCATATCGCCCGACTCCAGGCTGCGGATGATGAGCTCCAGCTCCTGCGAGGCCTGCTTGTACGTAAGCTGCTCGACCGGGGTCTTCTCTGCCATATCTGTTTCCTTTCCTAAGGGTCTATCACTGCGAAACGCGGTCTACTCGACCGTATCGACCGTTGCTGCCACGTTGCCGTCTGCCATGCGCACGCGAATGGCGTCGCCAGGCTTAAAGGTCTTGGCACTCGTAGCCACACCATCATCGCTGTACGCGATGGAATAGCCGCGAGCAAGCACTTTGAGCGGCGACAGGGCATCGAGCGACGCTGCCGCACGGCTCAGGTCGGACGCTGGCTTGCTGAGCATCGTGCGCCCTTGATGCTCTAGGCGGGAACTCGCAAGCGTGAGCGCATGGCGCTTACCATCGAGCCCCGAGGTGCTTGTAATCAGACGCTCGGGCAAGCGCTCAAAGTTGGAGCGGAATGTCCCGACCGAGCGTACTATGGCGCCCGACAGGCGATCGGCAGTCAGTGCAAGCTCCGATTCGCGACGCTCGACCATAAATGTGGGGTCGTTGAGGCACGGGCGACACGCAGCGGCATCGAGCGCATCACCCAAGCGAGCCGTATAGGTATCCCAGGCACGGCGACCGCGCTGATCGAGCATCTCCAGGTCGACCTGGGCCGACCCAATCATCGATGCCATCGCGGCACCCAGACGCTGATGGCGCGCCTCGAGCACATCGGCCAACTCCGTCATAGCCGGCGCCACCGATTCTGCCGCCGCCGTGGGCGTGGAGGCGCGTCGGTCGCTCACCATGTCGCAAATCGAGGTATCGGGCTCATGGCCAATGCCGGTCACCACGGGCACAGGACAAGCCGCCACCGCGCGGGCAAGCTCCTCGTCATTAAAGGTCATGAGGTCCTCAAAGGAGCCGCCGCCGCGCACCAGCAAAATACAGTCGGGCGCCGGCGTAATGGAAGCGGCGCGGCGCAAGCCATCAATGAGCTCGGCCGGCGCACCCTCGCCTTGAACCTTGGCGCCCACGCAGACAAGCTCGACGAGCGGGTTGCGACGGCGCAGCGTACGCTTGACGTCGTCGATTACCGCACCGGAAAGCGAGGTGACGACCGCCACGCGTGAGCAAAACACCGGGATGCGGCGTTTGCGGGACTCGTCCATCAGCCCCTCGCGGCGTAGCTTTTCGGCCAACTGCGCCACCTGTTGACGCAGCAGACCCTCCCCCGCCAGCGAAAACGAGCGAGCGACAAAGCTCATGCGGCCCGTGGCCTTATAGAGATTGAAGCTGCCCTTAAAGCTCACCTGCATGCCGTCACGCAGATCGAAGGTACGCTTGAGATAGGCGCCCTTCCAGATGATGCAGTCGACGGCGGCCGAGTCGTCTTTAATCTGGAAGTAGCAGTGGCCGCTTCGGGCATTGGGACCACGGAAACCCGTGACCTCGCCCAGGACGGTCAGCTGCGGAATGGCATCGAGCGCACCGGCGGCGATCTCTACCGCCTGGCTCACGCTGAGCTCCTTACGCTCCTGCTCGTCCGAACCGTCGAACTCGGCGGAAACGGCATTGCCGGTTAGATTCCAGCCTGCCACGCAGCCTCCTTTCGTCATCGTGCACAAAGGCTCTGGCCCTGCGCAAATTCAAGTCCAACACATAGTACAGCGCCGCGGGGACACAAATTCCCGCGGCGCCCAGCGACCCAATTTGTTATCGGTTGGAGTTTCTGTTGTAGCGAGCCATAAGATAGAGCAGCTGAATGATCGAAGTGAGCGCTGCAGCCACATAGGTAAGCGCGGCTGCCGTCAGGACCTTCTTGGCACCGTTGACCTGCTTGGAGCTCATACCCGACTGCTCAATATACGCCACGGCGCGCCGGCTGGCATCAATCTCGACCGGTAGCGTAACCAGTTGGAACAGCACGCTAAACGAGAAGAAGATCAGTGCGAGGGTCGTGAGTCCCGCGATGTTCATAAACAGGCCCATGAGCAGCACGATGGTCCAAGTGTTCTGGGTAAAGTTGACGACCGGCACGAGGGCGGTGCGTACCTTCATCATGGCATAGCCGCTTTGACGCTGCGCGGCATGGCCTGCCTCGTGACAAGCGACAGCAACGCTTGCGACCGAGCCGCCCGAACGGTTGGAATCCGACAGATACAGATTGTTGTCCTGCGGGTTGTAGTGGTCGGTAAGCTCACCAGCGACGCCCTTGATACCCACGGCATTGCAGCCGTTGGCGTCGAGCATGCGGCGAGCGACCGTGGCGCCCGTGTCGCCGTCCGAGCGAACCTTGGACCACGTCTTGTACGTCGAATTGATATAGCTCTGCGCGGCAAGGCCAAGCACCGTGCAGACAAGAACAACCAGCAGGTACAGCGGGTCGATACCAAAGCCGTATCCATAGTAATAGGGCATGCGAATTCCTCCGAATCGAGTTACACGTTGGAGGCATTCTACCCACTCGCCCAGCAGGCAAATCAACATCGATGTTTTGGCAATGTCAGCGAAAACGGCCGAGAGCGAGCAAGGTGACGTGAAAGAGAAGCGACGCGTACTTTGGTACGCGAGCGACGATTGAACGTCAGATTGCCGCTCTCGGCCGTTTGCAGCGTCGAGCTGTTACGCGGTTTGGTAAAACCGCGTAACTATATACCTATAACAACTCAATCTTTCCGTCCTTCACCGTCAGCCCCATATTGCCCGAGAGCAGATCGTCCAGGCGCGAACCCACAAGCTCAAAACGCCAGCCTTCGCGCAGGGGGCTCTGCTCGGGATGCTCAATATAGTCGGCAAGGTCATCGCGCGAGGCAATGACCGAGGTCGCCACGCCCGAGCGCTCGGCAACCAGGCGAATGAGCGCATACATCAGGTCCGTCACGCTCTCCAGCTCCGGAGAGATCTGGCGATGCCCGCGCACCATGAGCGGCAGGCGATCGTGCGGGCAGCTCGCGCCGCGCTTGATAGCCATCAACGCACCGTCCACGTCGCGCTCCCCCAACTGATCGGTACCACGGATGCTGCGGAACTCCTCAACGCGCACAGGATTGCGCTTAACGAGCGCCAGCAGCGTGTCGTCGGACATGACCCACTTGCGCGGGATGTTGCGGCGCTCGGCGCGGTCCTCGCGCCAAGCGGCGAGCTCGCGCGCGATACCCAGCTGGTGACGGCTGCACGAGTTGATGCGTTTGACCTTGCGGAACGCCTCGTGGCGATCGGCGCGATAGTGCGACTCGTCAGCCAGCGGGCGCAGCTCGTCGAGTACCCAGTCCACACGGCCCAGCTCGCGCAGGCGGCTCATCATCTCGGTATAGGCGACGATCAGGTACTTGACGTCATCGATCGCATACTCAATCTGCTTATCGGTCAGCGGGCGGCGCGACCAGTCGGTTAGCGACTCGGTCTTGGGCAACGAGACGCCGCAAAACGTCTGCACGAGCGCGCCGTAGGAAATCTGCTGGCGCTCGCCCAAAAAGGAGGCGGCCACCTGCGTGTCAAAAATCGGACGCGGTAGCACGCCTACGGTATGAAGCATGACCTCCATATCCTGCGAGCAGGCGTGGAAGACCTTGGTCACGCTCTCGTCGGCCATAAGCTCGGCCAGCGGCGATAAGTCGTCGATTACCAAGGGATCGACCGCTACGCTCTCGGCAGGGGTAGCAATCTGAACCAAACACAGACGCGGATGGAACGTGCGCTCGCGCAAAAACTCGGTATCGACGGCAATCGCGTCGAACTCACGGGCGCGCTGGCAAAAGTCGAGTAGAGCCTGATGTGTGGAAATGTACATATCAACCCATCGAATAAGGTTAGGCCCGAAAAACACGGGTAGGATATCGGCATTGCCTTACAACTATACTCGGTTAGTCACAGAACGGGAACGTAAGTATGCGCTGCCTTATCATCCACAACCCGGCATCGGGCCCCAGCTCAGATGAAATCTACGCATTCACGCACGCCCTCGCGCAGGGCGGCGATGAGGTCGTGATGCGTTTTATCGGTGATGGCATGGAGCCCGAGGACGCCGTGGCAGACGTGCGCGAGTTTGATCGCGTGGTCGTTTCGGGCGGCGACGGCACTGTCTCCAACGTGCTCGACCAGATGCGCGGGTGCGGTGTCCCCACGCTCGTCTTCCCCTCCGGCACAGCCTGCTTGTTCTTTAACAACATCGGTAATGCCCCCGAGGCAGCGGCGCTTGCCAAGGCTTGCCGCGCCGGTCGCACGGTCAAAGTAGACATGGGCGAGCTCTTTTGGCTCGACGAGGACGGCAACGAGAAGCGCCACGGCTTCATCATCATCGCCGGCTCGGGCTTCGACGCCGAGATCATGATGAAGGCCGCCCCCACCAAAAACGACATCGGCGAGATCGCCTACTTCCTCTCCGCTCTCGCCACGCCCAACCCCACGGTGGCGCACTTTACCATTGAGCATGATGGCATTGTTGAGGAGCTCGACGGCATCTGCTGCATGGCGGGCAACACGTCTGTCATCCAAAACGACATCAACCTGTTCCCCAACTGCCGTATGAACGACGGCATGGTCGACATCGTCGTTATTGAGCCCGTGCGCACGGTGCAGTTGCTCCCCACGGTAATCACCGCCGCGCTCGACCCCGCCGGCAAGGTACTCGGCCGCCCGCAGTTTAAGATCATCCAGACCAAAGAAGCCAAGATTACCTGCACGCCATCGCTCGGCATGCAGTTTGATGGCGAGATCATCTCCAGCAACTCCGGCGTCTTTGGCGCCCGCGCGCTACCGCAATGCCTTGATATCATCGTCGACGAATTCTCGCCGCTCGGAAAATAGGAGGACCCCCGTGAACGACAACCCCATCCTTGGCTTTATCGTCATCGTTTTGGCCATGCTCGTCGGCTATGCCATTAACGTGATTCACCGTCGAAAGAAGTAGCCATTACTCTTAGACGGCCCGTGCAGCCCGGACCCCTCGCCGGCATGAAACCACATGCCG
>URKH01000055.1 GCA_900548255.1 uncultured Collinsella sp.
AGTCATTGGGGACGTTCTTGTTTGACTAGTCGTTTAAGAACGTCCCCAATGACTAGCCAATAAAACGGCGCCCGTCGGCGATGTTGCCGGCGGGCGCCGTTGTCGTGTGGGCGGTTATGTCGTGGCCGCTGATGAGGCTCGAACTCGTATGCTACAGCGAGTCGATGAAGCGCTGTTGGGCGGCGCGGCCGGCTTCGTCCCACTTAAAGACGCCGGCGTTGTCGAGCACGTGGCCGAACACCACGCCGACCTCCTCGTGCAGGATATCGATGGCGTTGTCCGCCGTAAGCTCATCGGCGCGGCGGGCAAAAACGTCCTCGGCCCATGCGGCGTGGCTGCGGCAAAGGTCGTCGCCCTCGAGCGCGCTGGCAAGGTCGTAGCTGGCGTCGACCTTGGCTGCCAGCAGATGCTCGCGGACAGCGCCGAGCTCGGGAACCAGGCGCGGCGGAAGAATGGCCAGGCCCATGACCTCGATCAGGCCGATGTTCTCCTTCTTAATGTGGTGATACTCGGCATGCGGGTGGAACACGCCCAGCGGATGCTCGTCGGTCGTGATATTGCAGCGAAGCGCCAAGTAGGCCTCGTAAATCTCGCCGCCGGCGTTGCCGCGGGAGTCGACGCGGCGGATGACGGGCGTCACGGTGTTGTGCGCCACGCCGTCGGCTGTGTGCGCGATGACGCCAACAGACTCATCGGTCCACTCGCGCCAGGCGAGGATAATCTTTTCGGCAGCGCCGAGCAGCTGAGCGCGGTCATGCGAGCGCAGGCGCAGCACCGAGAGCGGCCACTGCAGCACGCTACCGCTGACCTGGTCAAAACCGGGCACGCTAAACTGCGAGACCTCGGCGGCGTGCATCATGGGGAACTCGTGTGCGCCGCCCTGGAAGTGGTCGTGCGACAAGATCGAGCCGCCCACGATGGGCAGGTCGGCGTTGGAGCCGATGAAGTAATGCGGGAACAGGTCCACAAAGTCGAGCAGGCAGGTCAGGCCCTTGCGGTCGACGTGCATCGGACGATGCTCGGAGCTCATGGCAATGCAGTGCTCGTTAAAGTACGCGTACGGGCTGTACTGGAAGCCCCAGCGCTCGCCGTCGAGCTGGATGGGGATAACGCGCAGATTCTGGCGGGCGGGGTGAGCTCCGCCGTCGGCTGCGGCGGAGCGTCCGGGATAGCCCTCGTTTTCGATGCAGAGCTGGCAGGCGGGATACTTCTCGCCCGTGTTCTTTGCGGCACCAGCCGCGGCGATATCGCGTGGGTCCTTCTCAGGCTTGGAGAGGTTGATGGTGATCTCAAGATCGCCCCAGTTGGTGGGGGTGCTCCATTTGATGTTGCGCGCGATGGCGGCACGGCGCACGTAGCCGGCGTCGCAGCACAGGCCGTAGAACCAGTCGGTCGCGGCGCGGGGCTCGTTGACGCCCATACGTCCGTTGAACTCCTCGTTTACAACCGAAGGCCTCGGCATGAGTACGCCCATGATGTGCATGGCGATGCGGTCGCGGCCCGACGCCGTGTCCTCGGCGGCACCGTTGGTAACGGCGGCCTCGGAAAGCGCGGCAAGCGTGCCCTCCAGGTCAAAGTCGGGGAGCGTATCGGGGTGCAAGAGCGAAATCTTCTCGGTCTTGAGCGCCCAAGCCATGTCGAGCGCGGGGCCCGTGGCGCCGATGCACTCCAAAATAGTGTTGTATGCCCAGATGCGATCGTCCTGTCCGATCATCGATCGGTGGATGGCATATTCGATGAGGCTCTGTGCAGCCTCGCGCACGTCGGTCATTACAGCCATGCCGCATAAGCCCCCTTGTCAGAGATGGCGTAGTGACGGGCAGAGCCCTCGCCCAGCCAGCTGTTCATCTTGGCAATGAAGGTGTCGACCAGATCGAGCGGCACGAAGGCCTGGATGGTGCCGCCGAAGCCGCCGCCGTGAATACGAACGGCGCCACGGCCGTCGAGCACATGCTCGGCCAGTGCCAAGGCATACATGGAAGGCTGCTCGGAACCCAGCTTGGCAACAACATTCTGCAGGTACATGGCGGAGCTGGCGCCGGATTCGCGCGTCAGGACCAGGAACTGGTCAATGTCGCCGGCGTTCAGAGCTGCCCAGCGCTTGTCGACCAGGCCGTTCTCGTACCAGTAGTGAACGGCGCGCAGGCAGGCGCGGTCGCCCAGCTTGGCGCGCAGCTCAGGGAGCTTGGCGTCAAAGTCGGCGACGTCGACCTCGCACAGGCGCGCCTTGCCAAACTCGGCGGCGACGTCCTGCATCTCGCGCGGAACGGCGGCGTAGTCGTCAGTGGCGGCTACGTGGTCGGCACCGACCTTAACGAGCACGAGCGCATAGCCGTGATCCTCAAAGTTGAGCTCGAGCTTCTGGGTCTTAGGCTGAGCCTGATCCTCAAAGTTCATGTAGGCAAGGCCGCCCAGGCACACGGCGGCTTGGTCCATCAGACCGCAGGGCTTGCCGTAGTAGTTGTTCTCGGTGCGCTGGCTCATCTGCGCAAGCGCGACGGGCTCAATGGCGGGCGCGCCCCAGAGGGTTTCCATGGCACGACCGTATGCGGCCTCGACGGCAGCGGAGCTGGAAAGGCCGCCGCCCGAGGGAACGGAGCAGGTGAAGGCGAAGTCGAAGCCTTGGGGCTCAACACCAAGCGCTGCGACCTCGTGGGCCATACCACGCACGAGGCTTGCGGACGTGCCTTTCTCGGACTCTTGAATATCCAGCGTGTCGAGCGTGATCTCAAACGTAGGATAGCCCTCGTCGGCGACGCGAATCTTGTTGGAGTCGGTTGCCACGGCGATGCCGTCAACGGCGACATCGAGCGAGCCGGCGATAACGTGGCCACCCTCGTGGTCGGTGTGGTTGCCGCTGATCTCGGAACGGCCAGGCGCGTGCACGTAGAGCACCTGGCGGTCGCCGATGGGGCCAAACTCCTCCTCAAACAGCTTGGTGAGCGTGGCGAGTGTCTTTTCGTCGGGGGTGGTCATGGGAGTCCTTTCCTTGGCGCGCACGGGTGAGTTTTGCGTCGTTATGAGTACGTTAACAACTTGAAGCGGCATGAACCAAGTGTCCACGATACCGCACGTTACGGGCTATGTTAACGTACTCATAACACATCGCTTGTCACTTTTTGAGAATCTGGTAATCGGTAGAAATACAGCCGTGAACGGTACTGTCGTATGGACTTATAAAGCAGAAAAGATGCAGATAGAAAAAGTAGAGTACGTTAACATGCGTCCGACGATAGCGGGCCTCGGTGCAGGGCGTGTTTCTGCCCAGGCCGGCATTCACGCTATTCAGATCTCGCAAGGGTGAAGGTGATCCTGTGGCAAGGCGCCCGTCCAACGATACAGGTACGCGTCCGGTCTCCATGGCCGACGTCGCCCGCGCTGCTGGCGTTTCGCAGCAGACGGTTTCGCGCGTCGCCAACGGTTTGCCTAACGTCAACGAGCAGACGCGCCAGCGCGTGCAGGCCGCTATGCAAGAGCTCGGCTTTCGTCCGAGTTATGCCGGTCGCTCGCTGCGCGACGGCCGTTACCATTCGGTCGGCCTGTGCGTCAACGATGTCACCAAGTTTGGCAACCTCTCAATGATCGACGGCATCGCCAGCGCTGCTCGCGAGCATAATTGCGCCATCACGCTGGTCGAGATGTCCAAGACCGAGGAGTTTTCGCTTGCCGAGGCCACGCGTCGTATGGCCGCGCTGCCCGTGGACGGCATCATTATCGGCATGAGTCGCATGGCACCCGATTTTGAGACGTTTGATCCGTTGCCGGGCATTGGCACGGTCATCGTTACCATGTACGCGCATCCGCGCGTGACCACAGTCGATTCCGACCATTACGGCTGCTCGCTATTGCTTATGGATCACCTGTTTGAGCTGGGACACGATCAGATTCGCTATATTGGCGGCCCGTCGTTCTCGGTCGACGAGCAGTTTCGTCGCGCCGGTTGGCAGGATGCACTCGAGCGTAAGCACATTAAGCCGCAGGCGCCGCTCGAGGGCGATTGGTCTGCCAACAGCGGATACGAAGCCGGCAGATATCTGGCCGAGCACGACCGCACCATGACGGCGATTTACGCGGCAAACGACCAAATGGCAAACGGTGCCATCGCCGCGCTGCGCGATAGCGGCTTGCGCGTGCCCGAGGACGTGAGCGTGGTGGGCGTCGATGATTCGCTCGATGATTTTGTAGCACACAACGAGCTCACGACCGTTCGATTCGACTTGCATCAGCGTGGGCGCGAGGTGTTTGAGCATGCGGTTCCCGAGGCGGGTACGGTGGGCAAAACCGTTGCCATTCGTATTCCCGGCCAGCTCATCATTCGACATAGCACGGCGATACCGCGCTCATAGTTTGTGCTGGTAAACGGCGATTTATCGCATTTTAATAACAATCGGTAAGGATGCCGGCAGATAGCTGTTGGGATGCAGCCGAGTGCTATGATAGACGGGCTCTTTTGTCTATCTAGGAGGCTTTGCCTGATGGAGATCACCAAGGATATCCGCTACGTTGGCGTCGACGATCACGACATTGACCTGTTCGAGGGCCAGTACGATGTGTCCGAGAACGGTATGGCATACAACAGCTACGTTATCTTGGGCGAAAAGATCGCTGTCGCCGATTCAGTCGATGGCGGGTTTGTCGACGAATGGCTCGGTAACCTCGAGGCTGTACTCGACGGTCGCACGCCCGACTACCTGGTCATCCATCACATGGAGCCCGATCACTCCGCCGGCATCGCCGCCTTTATGGAGCGCTATCCCCAGGCACAGATTGTGGCAAGCATGGGCGCCTTCCGCATGATGGTTAACTACTTTGACACCGACTTCCCCGAGCGCAAGATGGTTGTCAAGGAGGGTGACGTGCTCGATTTGGGCGGCCACAGCCTAACCTTTGTCGGCGCCCCCAACGTGCACTGGCCCGAGGTGCTGTTCTCCTACGAGGCCACCGACAAGGTGCTCTTTAGTGCCGACGGCTTTGGCAAGTTCGGCGCCAACGACATCGAGGATCCGGAAGGGTGGGCCTGCGAGGCGCGCCGTTATTACTTTGGCATCGTCGGCAAGTTCGGCAAGTTTGTGCAGGCCGTGCTCAAGAAGGCCGCCAATCTGGACATCCAGATCATCTGCCCGCTCCACGGCCCCGTGCTGACCGAGAACCTGGGCTATTACCTCGACACCTACAACACCTGGTCGAGCTATCAGCCCGAGGACGAGGGCATCACGATTGCCTACGCGAGCGTGTACGGCCATCTGAAGGCTGCCGTTGAGGAGCTCGCATCTGCGCTCGAGGCTCGCGGCCAGAAGGTTTCCGTCTTTGACCTGGCTCGCGACGATATGGCCGAGGCCGTTGAGGACGCGTTCCGTTACGACCGCCTGGTGCTCGCCTCCATTACCTATCAGGGCGAGATCTTCCCGTTCATGAGCACTTTTATCCACACGCTTGCCGAGCATGCCTACCAGAACCGTACGGTGGCGCTCGTCGAGGCCGGCTCCTGGGCGCCCGTCGCTGCCAAGGTTATGACCAAGGAGCTCGAGGGCATGAAGGACATCACCCTGGCGCAGAACAAGGTGACCGTCCTGGGCTCGCTCAACGACGCCTCGCGCGCTCAGATCGAGGCCCTCGCCGACGAGCTTTCCAAGTAGCAATACTTCACTTTTGACGCGCAAACCACCACAAAGGGGACACCTTTGTGGTGGTTTTTGTTTACGCGCTGGCGACGATGAGGTTGGGGCGGGTGTTGTCGGCGATTTCGGCGATAGAGGTGGCAACGGCATCGTCGGGGTCGCGGTCCATGACGATGGCGTTGACATCGACGAGCTCGGCAAAGCGGTACATGCCACGTCCGTTAACCTTGCTGGCGTCCATGAGGGCCACGCTTTGACGGGCGGCGCCGATCATGGTCGTTTTGGTTTCGGCCATCTGGGGAAAGTCGGTGGTAAAGCCGCAGCCGGGAACAAAAGCGCCAGGGCACATGACGGCAAGATCGGCGTGGACCATTTGGAGCGCCTGCATGGTAAGTGGGCCGTACAGATAGCGATGACCTTTGCGCAGTGCCCCGCCCAGCATGACGACATCGACCGAGGGCATGCTCTCGTCGATGTAATCGGCGATGGTGATATCGGCCGTAATGACGGTGATGCCGTCGCGCTGATCGAGCAGGCGGACGAACTCGAGTGCCGTGGTGCCGGAGTCGACGAGCAACGTGTCGCCGTCGCTGACGAGTTCAATGGCGCTTTGAGCGATGGCCTGCTTGGCGGCGACGTTGACGTTGATGCGCCGATCCTGCGTGGAGACCGTTAGGCGTTTGTGGAGCGACACGGCGCCGCCATGCGTGCGGCGTAGCTTACCGGACTCGGCGAGCGCGTCCAGGTCGGCGCGGGCAGTGACGGAGGAAACGCCAAAGGTCTGGGCGATTTCTGCCACCTGCACGGAGGCGTTATGCTCGAGCATTTCCATGATGGCGGCACGTCGTTCGTCGGCGAAAGCTCGTGTTGTTGCGTGGGCCATAGCTGCTCCATCCTCAACCTAAATTTGCAGGAATTATGTTGAAACCATTTTCGTTCATTTTCTTTTCTAGCAAGAAAACGCCTTTCGATTACTTATCTTTTCTACAAAAGAAAGGTGATTCGCTCGAAAACTGGGATATCGGATAGGGGGATTTGGTCCGATTCCCTTCCGTTTGCTTTTCAAAAACGAGCGTTTTGGCCTGCGTGCCGGCGATATCTCGTACATGCGACAGATGTGATTTTCATACAATGGGCCCAGCAAAACGCAAGGTAAAACGCCTTGCGGACACGTACGCCCGATGTCCAGATGCGGGCGAGGGAGAGGAGCAAACGCTCATGGCACTTGTTACCACCGAAAAGATGCTCAAGGACGCTCAGGCCGGCCACTACGCCGTCGGCGCGTTCAACGTCGAGAACCTCGAGTTTGTTATGGCCGTTCTGGCCGCTGCCGAGGAGACCAAGTCCCCCGTCATCATGCAGACCACCCCGGGCACCATTAAGACCGCTGGCCTGGATTACTTCTACGGCATGGTCAAGGCCGCTGCCGAGCGCGCTTCCGTGCCCGTCGCCCTGCACCTCGACCACGGTGATGGCTATGACCGCTGCATGCAGGCTTTCCGCACGGGCTACACCTCCGTCATGATCGACGGCTCGCACGAGTCCTTCGAGGACAACATCGCCCTGACCAAGTCCGTCGCCGACGCTGGCCGCGCCATGGGCGTGCCTGTCGAGGCCGAGCTCGGTAAGGTTGGCGGCAAGGAGGACGACGGTCCCGCGGTTGAGGGCGAGAGCCCCTACACCGATCCTGCCGAGGCCAAGGAGTTCGTCGAGCGCACCGGCTGCACCTCCCTCGCAATTGGCGTTGGCACCAGCCACGGTGTGTACACGAGCGATCCTCACATCGAGCAGTCCGTGGTCAAGGCCATTCGCGACGCCGTCGACGTGCCGTTGGTTCTGCACGGCACCTCCGGTGTGCCCGATGAGCAGGTTGCCGAGGCTGTGAAGAACGGCATCTGCAAGGTCAACTACGCCACCGAGCTGCGTCAGGCCTACACCAAGGGCTTCATGGCCTACATGGCCGAGAACCCTGCCTGCTTCGACCCCAAGAAGCCGGCCAAGGAGGGCATGCGTGAGATCACCGAGCTGGTTAAGATCCGCATGACCAACCTCAACTCCGTGGGCAAGGCAGAGTAACAGCAAGGGTACTCTGACTCGCTACATATCCCGGGGAGGGACGAGGGCTTAGTTCCCCAATCGTCCTCGGGCATGCAAAAAGCCTCGCTGCGCACTTCGTGCGGCGAGGCTTTTTGCTCCCTGCGGAAAGATTGGGGGACTAAGCCCTCGTCCCTCCCAGGTTGACCTACTCGAGGTCGTCGCCCTTGTGGCGTTAGGTCTGAAAATAATAAGAAGCCTTCGCGCTGCGGAATGATTTTGGAAACTAAGTACGGGGACCCGCCCAAACCGTCCTG
Source organism: uncultured Collinsella sp. (assembly GCA_900548255.1). GTDB lineage: Bacteria > Actinomycetota > Coriobacteriia > Coriobacteriales > Coriobacteriaceae > Collinsella. The sequence continues at coordinate 7,970 of URKH01000055.1, forward strand.
CTCAATCGCCCTTGTGGTGTTGGGGCTGAAAGGGTGGGACGCGTGGGTTATTTGGTTGTTAGGGTTAGTAGGTCGTTGGGGGTTTTGAGGTTGTAGGTGGCGTTTGGGATATCTTGGTGTGATCCCCATGCTGCTCGGGCAAAACTGACCCCTGCTGAAGTTGCGCATTGTTCGTCGTAGACGGTGTCGCCAACGTAGACGACGTTGCCAGGATTCGCGCCCGTACGCCGGAGATATTCGAGCATGGGAGCGGGTGCGGGTTTATGTTCGGTTGTGTCTTCGACAAGGATGATGTGCTCAAAATACTTATCGAAGCCAAGGGGTGCAATTTCTTCTGCGTATTCGTCGCGCGCACGTGAGGAGACGATGCCAAGTTTGCAGCCGTTGTCGGAGAGTGTTGCGATAACTTCGTGCAAGCCGGGAAACACGCTGATGGTGCTTTTAAAGCTGGCGGCAACTTGGCACCAGCGATTCAGCGTTGCCTGTGAGTAGATCCCAAGTTTCTCAAGGGCGTTCTTGCCGGGTATGCCGAGGGCAAATTCAAGCTCGTGTCGGGGGAGCGTTTTGCCGGTTTCTTCTTGGATAATCTGGCCAAGCGATGACAGCACGCTTTCTTCTGTATCTGCCAATGTCCCATCAACGTCAAACACGATATAGTCAAAGTACTTCATATAGTAGCTCCTATCCGTTGTTTGCCTGCAAGTTTGATGCAGTGACAGAAGAAGGGCTAGCGGGATTTCTGCCTGGTACTATCGAGATTCTGCCTCGCTGCTCGATAGCTCGAAGGAGTGCATCCCATTTGTTCTTTAAATACCTGGCCAAGATGGCTTGCTGTCGCAAAGCCGCATTGGCGCGCGACTGTCTGGACCGTTCGCGTGGTGTGTGCCAAAAGTTCGCAAGCACGGTTTACGCGGTATGCGCGCAGATATGCCGCCGGGGTCGTTCCTGCGCAAGCTTCGATAATGCGGTAACACTCTCTTTCGCTTACGCCGGCTGCAGATGCCATCTGGGGCACATCTATAGCGGCTGCATAGTTTGCGCGGATAAAGTCCAGGATTGCCTTGAACTGTACGTCGCGGCTGGTCATCCAAGAGGCGCCGTCGGAAGAAAAGAGCGGTTCGGCCTTGGCGTTAATCTGAATCCAGAGCTCTGACAAACTATTTCGAAGCGCCATCTCGTTCTGCGGCCGTTGAAGGTCGTGGCTAAAGGAGCTCTTCAGCAAATCGATAAAGGGCATATCGTCGGGATTGGTGGGCGACCATTTGAGCACATCGACGCCTCGACATTGAAGCAATGGGTTGATGTAGCGCTTTTGGAGACGTCCCGCGGGATCGCCGAGCATCGACGGCTGAAAGATATGCAGCATTTGAATGGCTGGCGCCGAATTGGGTGATTGCAGCGTGCTGTGCAAAACGCCGCCGTTGATAAAGCCGGCGGACCCTTCCTCAAAGCGTACGTGCTCATGAGCCGCGTGCGTTCGATAGTCAATCGCTCCCTGCTCCATGTAGAAAAGCTCAACTTCGGAATGCCAGTGCCAGGGGACGGAATTGCCCGGATAGCGAGCGAATTCTGCGCGTTCGGCAATATAGGGCCAGTCTTCGGCGGTCTCGGGAAACGCTTCCTCGCGTCCTCCGCGGTGCAATTCTATGTGATCCATGTTTCGCATGGCATCAGTATAAAGCGCGATGGGCTTAGATTGCTCTTGCCTGTTCGGGGAACGCCTTGTCTAGGGATGCTTGGAGCTTTTCGAAGGATGCTCGTAAGTTGAGGCTCTGATCGGCTGAGCGCTTGGTTTTTGTGGTGGGGGAGTCGAGGAGGCCGTTTCTCTGTGTCGGGGGGAAGGAGAAAAGGTTTGCATGTTTTAGGGATGGCTGCTGTGCTGCGTCATTGGAAGAATGCATGCTTTTGCGGCCTCCTCGATATCCACCAAAAGGATGCGCTCGGGGTTTGCTGCTAGGTCCCGTGCGCTGGCTACATTATGCCGCGGCTGCCGCAAAGAAGCGCTAAAGAAAGGCTTAACCTGGTTTAGTGTTACGATGAAACTGCAGGTCAGAGGTATCGAGTAACACTCTTGAAAGGTTTTGAGCTTAAGGGCTTTCTAAGGTTTGTGACGTGGATGTGGCGCGGACGTGCGTAGCGTGTGAATGCTCGCTGTTAGCGCTGCGGCTCTGTGGCGCGCACCTGCTCGATGACCTTTTCCATCGTGGCGTCGATGCGGTCTTTTTTGAGTTCGCATTCCCAGATGGTTATGGGCGTCCAGCCCATTTGAGTGAGCGCTGCCACAGCAGCACGGTCGCGCTCGACGTTGCGACGGAACTTTGCCTCCCAAAACTCAACGTTGCGCTTGGGCTGGCTCGGATTGCACTTGGGGCAGCGGTGCCAAAAGCAGCCGTTGACGAAGATGGCGATCTTGCGGCCGGGGAAGGCGATGTCGGGCTTGCCGGGAACCTTCCATTCCAAGCGATAACCCGTAAGGCCCGCTGCGCGCAGACGCTGTCGTACGAGCAGCTCGGGCTTGGTGTTGGCGCGCTTGTTGCCCTTCATGGACTTTTTGATGGCGGCGCGACGACGCACGAGCTCGCGTTCGTCGGCGGAAAGGTCCGAGGTGTCGATACCGTCTAGCAGGCCGGGCTTGGGACGCTTTTTGCTGCGGCGCTTCGGTGCGCGCTTGGGTTTGGTGGCGGGCTCGTCGGTCGTGGTGGCCTCGGCGTCGTTGGCAGTGCCGTTGGCCTCAAGCCGATCTTCCTTCAACTCAATCAGAGCATCGATAAGCCCCTTATCGGCGGGCATCCATTCCACCGTGGCAAGCGAAGTGCGCGGAATCCAGCGGATATCGAGCTGGCGGTCGTGCTTCTGGGGCTCGTCGGACTCTTTAGCCAGCGAGCAGTAGTAGCACTCCATGGAGAGATGAAAATCGGGGTAGTCATACTCAACGGTGTAGAAATCGCGCAGGTTGGTGACTTTTACCTGCAGCTCCTCCATAAGCTCGCGGCGTACGGCGTCCTCGGGCGTCTCGCCGCGCATGAGCTTGCCGCCGGGGAATTCCCAAAGTCCCTGCATGTCGCCATAGCCGCGCTGCACGGCAAGCAGCTCATCAGATCCTTCCTTGCGAATGATCCCAGCGGCAACATGAACAGTCTTCAACAGGAGTCCTCTCTCAATATCAACACGTGGCAGGCTGGCTACCCGTACCTTACACAACGGTAAGGCAAGCGTAAGCCATATCGATGGTAGCCGACTCGTCTTCTTGCGACTATAGATACCGTAGACTAATCGCAAGAAAGGACTCGGTATGCAAACCACGCACATGGCGACCCCGGTACTGGAGGTCGCGCATCTCGAAAAGGTATACGGCGCGTTGGGCAACGTGACCCGCGCGCTCAACGACGTCAGCTTTACCGTCAACCGCGGCGAGTTCGTTGGCATCATGGGCGCTTCGGGCTCGGGCAAGTCGACGTTGCTCAACTGCGTGTCGACCATCGATAGCGCCACAAGTGGCACGATCCGCATCAACGGGCAGGACGTGACGCGCATGAAGCAGGCCAAGCTCTCGCAGTTCCGCCGCGAGGAGCTGGGCTTTATCTTCCAGGACTCCAACCTGCTCGATACGCTCACGGCACGCGAGAACATCGCTCTGCCGCTCACCATCGCCCGCACAAACTCGGCAGAGATCTCGACCCGCGTGCAGGATGTGGCAGCGCGCCTGTCTATCAGTCAGGTGCTCGACAAGTATCCCTACCAGATGTCCGGCGGTCAGCAGCAGCGCGTTGCCGCGGCTCGCGCGCTCGTTACCGACCCCACCATGATCATGGCCGACGAGCCCACCGGCGCCCTCGATTCCAAGAGCGCTCGCCTGCTGCTCGAGAGCCTGGAGGCCCTTAACCGCCGCCTACGCGCCACCGTGCTCATGGTCACGCACGACAGCTTTGCCGCCAGCTACACGAGCCGTGTGCTGTTCATTCGCGACGGCAAGATCTTCACCGAGCTGCGCCGCGGCGACACCGACCGCCGAGAGTTCTTCGACCGCATTATGGAGGTCGTTGCCATGATGGGCGGTGAGGGCTCCGATGCTCTGTAAACTCGCTTGGGGCAACGTCCGCCGCGCCGGCCGCGACTACCTCGTCTACCTTTTGACGCTCACCCTGGGCGTCACGGTCTTCTATGCTTTTAACACCATCTCGATGCAGGTCGACATCGCCGGAATCGATGAAGAGGGCTTGGCGCAGGTTATGGGCAGCATGCTCGGCGACCTGACGTACTTTTTGGCCGGTGTCATGGCCTTTTTAATGGTGTATGCCAATAACTTCATCATGAAACGCCGCAAGAAGGAGTTTGGCCTGTACCAGGTGCTCGGCATGGGGCGCGGGCGCGTCGCCACTATCATGGCGCTCGAGACGGTGATTGTCTCGGTGGTGGCCTTTGTCGCCGGCATTGTGCTGGGTGTGGGACTCTCCCAGCTCATGACGTTCTTTACGGCCTCGCTCTTTAAGACACAGATCGCCAATTTCCACTTCTTTTTCTCGATGCATGCGTTCAATCTGACCCTTGTCTGCATGCTCGTAATGTTTGTGCTCACGCTACTGCTGAACCTTCGCGCCGTGCGTCGCACCAAACTCATCGAGCTTATGGGTGCCGAGCGTCGCAACGAGAGCATCAAGACACGCAACCCCTGGATAGCGATTGCCATCTTTGTCGTGGGCGCGGTGCTGGTGGGCGTGGCCTATTACCGTCTGCTACGTGATGGGTTCCCGCTAACCGCGACGGACAGCAAGCTGCAAGAGGCCATGAACCAGTTTGGTATTACGACCGCTATGGTTACCGTGGGCACCTTTGCCCTGTTCTGGGGACTCTCGGGCATGCTCATCAAGCTGCTGCAGAGCCTGCGCGGCGTGTATTGGCGCGGCCTCAACATGTTTACCGTGCGCCAGCTTGCGGCGAAGGTTAATACGGTGTGCTTTTCGATGGGCGTCATCGCGATGCTCCTGTTTTTGGCCATCACCTCGGTGACGTGCGGTATGTCAATTGCCAACGTGATGAATGAAAACCTGGAGCGCTATAACCCTGTTGACGTGTCTCAGACGTATGTCTATTACACGCCCGATACGCTCGACTACTACAAAGGGTACAAAGGGTATGTCAATCCGTCTGAGGCCGATCGCATGGTGTTGGCCGATACAACGGTCGATTTGTACCCTGCATGGCACGGCAAGGGCAAGTCGGCGGACAACAACGACGAGACCGGCAAGAAGGTCGATATCGCCGATGTTGCCGGTGAGCATGTGCAGATCGATTCGTATCTGAGTTACCCATTTGGCGGCTCGAATCCTTCGGTGACCCCAAGTGAGATGTGCAAGACCATGGGCGAAAAGCTTCCCAAGGCGTTCGGGGGTAGCAATGCCGATACGATGGGTCTGTTTGTGACGCCGGCGAGCCAGTACAACAAACTGCGTCAGATGATGGGCGAGGAGCCGGTGAGCATTGGCCGCGACCAGTATCTGCTCACGTGTGATATGGGCGGCGAGCTGGTCGAGCTGTACACCAAGTATATGGCTGACGGCCATGCCCTTACCTTGGGCGGGCATACGCTCAAGCCCGCAACCGATAAGTCGGACGAAGATACGGCGGCCATCGCCAACTCGGCGATGGGCAGTAATCCGGGTACCGTCGTCGTTGCCGACGAACTGTTGTCCCAACTTAATCTGCAGCCGTATTCCAGTAGCCTGCTCGTTAACTACAAACAGGGGATGGATACGACCGAGGCAGACGAGAGCATTAAATACACTTTGCTCGACAATCTGCTCGTTGACGGCAAAGAGCCGGGGGTGTGGGGAACCTTCATCACACGCTCCGAGATGTACACGCAAGCAGCGCAAATGAACGGTCTTATTAGCTACCTAGCCATCTACATCGGCTTTGTATTGGTCGTTGCATGCGCGGCGATACTGTCGATCCAGCAGCTCTCCAATGTGGCCGACGGCAGCCGCAGCTATCGTGTGCTGGCACAGATCGGCTGCGACGACCGCCAGATCCGCCATTCGGTGATGGCGCAGCAAGCGGTATTCTTCCTGTTCCCGCTGGCAGTGGGCCTGGCGCACTCCTTTGTGGCACTTAAGGTGATCATCGAGCTGGTGAGCATTTTCGGAAATATGAGCATCGGCGGCACCGTGGGCCTCACCTGTGCAATCTTCCTGGCAGCATACGGTGGCTACTTCCTGGTGACGTACCTCATGAGCGCCGGCATGGTACAAGCTGCCATCGCCACCCGCTACAGCGAGTAGCAAGCGGGCAAAACCGTCGCAAAATCAGAGCGAATAACCGCCGCGAAGGGAGTCCAGCTCCCTTCGCGGCGGTATTTTGCGTATCTAGAGCATCTCAGATGCAAGTGAGTAGGCTTTTTTGGATCTGCCGAGCACATCACGACAAGTGCTCAATAA
>URKH01000056.1 GCA_900548255.1 uncultured Collinsella sp.
GAGAAACTCGCAGTCTGCCTGCGACGTTTGCTAAGAACGAATTTGAGAAGGACGCGTTTATCCTTCGTCAGCTGGTTACCAAGGATTTTAAGATCAAGTATCGCCGTAGCGTTCTGGGCGTCGCATGGTCGGTGCTCAATCCGTTGCTGATGATGATTGTCATGGCCATCGTGTTCTCGACGATTTTTGGCCAGGGCCGCAATGGCTCAATGACGCCCGAGATGTACCCGCTGTACTTGATCGTGGGTAACGTTACCTTTGCCGTCATGTCCGAGTCTACGAACCAGGCCCTGACGTCGATCGTTGGCGCTGCCCCTCTGCTCAAGAAGGTTAAGGTGCACCGCTGGGTCTTCCCGGTGCAGAAGGTGCTCTTCTCGCTGGTCAACTTTGCCTTCTCGCTGGTCGCCGTCGCCATCGTTATGCTGTGGTTCCGCGTTATGCCTTCTTGGCATCTCATTTTGCTGCCTGTCTGCCTGCTGCTGCTTATGTGCTTCTGCATGGGCCTGGGCATGATGCTCTCTGCCCTTACGGTTTTCTTCCGCGATGTCATGCATCTGTGGAGCGTTGTCATTACGGCATGGACCTACATTACGCCCATCTTCTGGACGACTGACTATATTGCGCAAATGCCGCATCTCGTGCGTATCTTGATGTATGCGAACCCCATGTACAACTACCTGCAGTTTATGCGCGATATCTTCCTGTTCCAGACGACGCCCTCGCTTGTGACGTTTGGCATGTGCGTCGCTTGGGCGGTCCTTGCGCTTGTTATTGGCTACACTGTGTTCCATAAATCTGAGCGCAAATTTATCCTCTACATCTAAGGAGTGCTGTGATGACTGAATCTGTTGTTGATTACAGCGAGCAGCCTCTGGCTGTCGAGGTCGACGACGTCACCATGATCTTTAACATGGCGTCCGAGTCGCTGACCAACCTCAAGGAGTACTTCATCAAGCTTGCCAAGCACGAGTTGTTCTTTGAGGAGTTTAGGGCGCTTAAGCATATTTCGTTTGATATTCATCGTGGCGAGGTCGTGGGTCTGGTTGGCACCAATGGCTCCGGCAAGTCTACGATGCTCAAGATTATCGCTGGCGTGCTTGAGCCAAGCGAGGGCAGCGTTAAGGTGCACGGTAACATCGCGCCGCTGATTGAGCTTGGTGCCGGCTTTGATCCCGAGCTGACCGCCCGCGAGAACATCTATCTGAACGGCGCCCTGCTCGGCTATACCAAGGAGTTCATCGACGTCAACTTTGACGGCATTATCGAGTTCGCTGAGCTTCAGAACTTTGTCGACATGCCGCTTAAGAACTTCTCCTCGGGCATGGTTGCGCGTATTGCCTTTGCAATCGCGACGATTACCGAGCCCGATATTCTGATCGTTGACGAGACGCTGTCCGTCGGTGATGTGTTCTTCCAGCAGAAGTGCGAGGCCCGCATCCAGCACTTTATCCAGAGCGGCGACGTGACGGTTCTGTTCGTTTCGCACTCCATGGAGCAGGTTGAACGCATCTGCCAGCGTGCCGTTTGGATTGAGAAGGGTGACCTTCGCATGGACGGCCCGGTCGATGAGGTCTGCAAGGCGTACCGCGAGCAGTTCAACTAGGTTATAATTACTTGCGCCTGACAGGCTTGCGCTTGCTTGGGCGTGCGGTTATATGCTCCATTAGCTCAGTTGGATAGAGCAGGGGACTTCTAATCCCAAGGTCGACGGTTCGAATCCGCCATGGAGCACCATCGTTTATTAAGCCCGGACCGCTTGGAGGTCTGGGCTTTTTTCATCTTGTGTGCTGTGGTATTGAAGGGTTCGCAATGGGAAGCAAAAGGCTCGACTGGATCGATATTGCAAAGGGGATCGCAATTATTCTGGTCATTGTGGGGCACACCGTCCCAAATCCCTCTCCCTTGCGGCACGCGATCTTCTCGTTTCACATGCCGGTGTTCTTTATTCTTGCCGGGTATACGTTTAGGCCGAAGCCGTGGCGCGAACTGCTGAGTGATTCGGTGTCGCGCCTGCTGGTGCCGTATGTGGTTCTTGCACTGGCGTGGCAGGTGCCGACGTTCTTGATGAGCGGCGCTCCTTTGACGAGCGGTACGCTGGTTGCGGGGCTTAAGACGCTTGTGTTTGCCTCGGGCGTTGATGTGCCTGGGTTTGGCGTTACCGCCGTTGGCATGGCATGGTTTTTGGCGGCGCTGTTTACGTCGCGCCTACTGTTTAATGTACTTGTGCGGCTGTTTGATCGCCGCGGGATTGGGGTAGTTTGGCAGGGTGTTGTCTGTGCCGCGATTGCCTTTTGCGGATTGAGCGTGTCTCGCTTAATGGGTGTTTACCTGCCGCTCGATTTGGATCTGAGCTGCTATATTGTGCTGCTGATGTGGGTTGGCTATACGGCGCGCCAAAGGGGGCTGGAGCCGAGCGTGAGCAAGCCTCTGCTGTTTATTGGAGCCGGTGTCGCTTGGCTTGTCCTTGGCGCGCTGAGTGGGCTTGAGCTTTCGAGCCGCCGCGTGGATGGGTTTGTGGTTGCGACAGTTGCCGCTCTTGCCGGCAGCTACTGCGTGTGCTGGGTTTCCATGGCGCTGGAGAAGTTGAAAGACGTGCCGGTTGTGGGATCCTTTGAGCGATCGCTCGTGTTCTGCGGACAGGCCAGTCTTGCCATCTTTGCAATCCACGCGGTCGATTGGTTTATTCCTTGGCAGACGATGCCGCTGCTTATGACGCTGCCAGTGCCATGGCTCTTTGCGTCGATTGTGCGCTGCGGGTGCGACATAGGGTTGGCGTACGTGATCAAGAAGGCGTAATTTGTAGCGGGGTCGACCAAGCTGATCGTCCCCGCTGTTTTGTGGACATTTTAGTGTCAGGGTTAGAACTGGGCGCCTTCAGTCTCTGCTGAAGCTCCGTTTGTTCGTTGCCTATTTAACTTAGATAGAACTGGGGTTCAAACCAGTTCTCGAACGAATATGAATTGCCTTCTTCCGTCCATGTGTCGTCATTAATAAAGAATTTGAGATCATCGTCGCCACAGATATCCTCGGGCCATTCATCCCAACCTAAGTCCCGTGGATAGCCGTCTTCATCGAGATCGGTTTCATCGGTTTCCCAGTCGGAAACGAGTTCGAATGACACATCTCGGATAAGCCTTACAAGCAGTTCTTGTGCAACGGTGTGGGCCATTATGTCTTGTCCGTGTTTTGCTCGCATACGATAACTAATCAGATCTGCTCGAAGTTTGAATAGAAAGTCATAGTTGTACTGCATCAGATATTGAGGTGGGAGCAAATCAATCATCCAGCTATCGGGGAGTTGTCCTACATGAGTCCCTTTTGGAAGATGAGAGAGGTCCTCAAGATCCTTATTGATATAGTCAAGCAAAATATCGGTTCCAAAGGCGAAGGACGCTGCGCCCTTATAGCCATATTCATCTTTTAAGAATTGGGACCAGGCGGCATGACTCGAATCAATCGCCAAGGATTCTTTTGTCGTGGCCTCATTTATAGTTTCTGCGGCTGAATCATCGGGGAAGTTTTTCCATTTGAGTACCTTGCACACGGCTGTTGCCTTATCGCTTCGAATGGATTGGCCGCTCTCGTACTTACCCCATGTTTTTGCCCCGATACCGGCTCTGGAAGCTGCTTCTTCGATGCTAAGACCCAGTTCTGCTCTCCTTGTTTTGATTTGGTATGCCAGATTTTCGCTAACTTGGATCGTCTTTGGAGGCATCTTTGTTCCTTTCAGATACCGGAACGTATAGGATACCTAACATATTAATACTAAATAGATGTTTGTAAAGTTGGTATATTGTCAGTTTACGCTTGATGGGGTTCGAACGAGAAAAACGCGCGTCCACAAAATGTGTGCTGCGGACGCGCGTTTTTCTTATGGATGTTACCTTGGCGGACAGAAGACCGATGCGCTCGATCCTGTCGCTTTGTTTGCTTTTTCCTAGGCTAGACATTCTTTCAGCAGCTCCAACGCGTGGGCGTAGCCTTGGAGGCCTTCGCCGGTGATGGTGGCGAAGCAGGCCAAGCGGGCGTAGCTCACCTGGCGGAAGTCCTCGCGGGTCTCGACGGCGCTGATGTGGACCTCGACGGCAGGGATGGCGACGGCCTTGAGGGCGTCGAGGATCGCGACGCTCGTGTGCGTGTAGGCCGCCGGGTTGATGACGATGCCGTCGACCTTGCCGTAGGCTTCCTGGATCTTGTCGACGATGCTGCCCTCGTGGTTGGACTGGAAGACCTCGACCTCGTCGAAGCCCTGTGCGGCGCCCGCTTCCTGGCAGATCTGCACTAAGCGGTCGTAGTTGTCGCTACCATAGATGCCCGGCTCGCGAATGCCGAGCATGTTGAGATTGGGGCCGTTGATGACGAGTGCTTTCATGGTTGCTTCCTTTGCGGTTGGAAAGCCACCACAAAGGTGCCTGTCCCCTTTGTGGTGGCTTAGGTTAGAGAGCGGGTGGGAGGGTCTCGAGGAGGGCTTGGGCGGTGTTGGCAGCGCAGTCGCGTGAGCCGATGATGTAGTCGGCCCACGCGCGGTAGCGCGGCATGCGCTGCTCGGCCAGCTTGTCGATGCCATCGCGGGCGGTGATGGGGCGACCCTTGTGGGCGAGCTCGTCGAGCTTGCGGTTGAGCATCACAATCTGGCTGTTCTGGTGCAGCAGCGGGTAGTTCTCGTCGCGCGTGACCACGCCGCCGCCGGTGGAAAGCACCAGGCCGCTTCGCTTGGAGATGTCGGCCAGCGCCGCCGTCTCCTGTTCGCGGAACGCCGCCTCGCCGCGCTCGACGATAAAGTCGGCGCAGGGCATGCCCAGGCGCTCCTCGAGGGCGCGGTCCAGGTCGATGTGCTCTCGCCCCGTGAGCAGGGCAATCTGCTCGCCCACGCGGGTCTTGCCCGAGCCTGGCATACCGATCAGCGCGATGTTCTGTTCGCGGCGTGACAGGCGCTCCGTTACGTCCAGAATGCGCTCACGCGGAGTGACCTGGCCGGTGTAGCGCTCAACGGCTTGCGCCGCCTGGGCCACGAGCATGAGCAGGCCGCCGATGCAGGGGATGCCGCGGCGCTCGGCCTCGAGCATCAGGCCCGTGCGTGCAGGGTTGTAGACAATGTCGATGACGCCCTCGAGCGCATCGAGCCCCTCGAGCGTGCAGGGGGCATCGGGACAGTGGGGGAACATGCCGGCGGGCGTGCAGTTGACGAGCAGTGCGGCGTCGGACTGCTGCGCGATGTTGTCGTAGTTGACTTCGCTCGTGCGGCCCACCGGCACGACGATGGCGCCCAGGTCGCCGAGTACCATGCTTGCCGTGGTGCCGGCGCCACCGGTGGCACCGAGCACGAGGGCCTTCTTGCCGGCAACCTCGACGCCCAGCTCCTCGACCAGGCATTGGAAGCCAAAGTAGTCGGTGTTGTCGCCGCGCAGGCGGCCGTCGGGCAGGCGCGTGATGGTGTTGACGTTTCCCATACGCTCGGCGAGTGGACTCAGCTCGTCCAGGTATTCCATGACGGCGCGCTTGTAGGGGATGGTCACGTTGGTGCCCTCCCATTCGTCACCCGTCATAAAAGCCTGGAGGTCCTCGGGCTCGCGCTCAAATCGTACGTACTCGAGCCCCGCGAGCTCCTTGTAGATGGTCGGGGTGTAGCTGTGGCCCAGCACGCGGCCCAGCACGCCGTAGGGGCGGGTTGCGGCGACATCGGTCATCTAGAGCACCTCCGTGTAACTGCCAAAGTAGGTGAAGCTTTCGCACACGTCGTCGATGGAATCGAGCAGGTCATCGAGGGCCTTGCTGCCAAAGGGGCAGTCCAGGTCAAAGTAGAACATAAACTCAAAGTCGTGCCCGGGGATGGGGCGGCTCTCGAGCTTGATGAGGTTGATATTGAGCGCGTAGAAGCGCTCGAGTACGCGATAGAGTGCGCCCGGCTCGTTGGCCGTGGTAATCATGAGCGAGGTGCGGTTGGCGCCGGGGTAGACGCGTGGCTCGCGGCTGATGACGACAAAGCGCGTGTAGTTGTTGTCCGAGTCCTGGATGTTGGGCTCCAGTACCTCCAGGCCGTAGAGTGCGGCGCAGCTGCGCGATGCGATGGCGGCAACATCGGTGCGCTCGGAGCTGGCGACCATCTCGGCCGACATGGCCGTGTTGGGGTACTTGGTGGCGTGCAGGTCGTGCGCCTCGATAAAGCCGGCGCATTGGGCAATGGCCTGGCCGTGGCTGTAGACCTCGTGCACGTCCGCAAGCTTGGTGCCGGGCTTGACGAGCAGGTTGTGGTCGATCTTGAGGCGCAGCGAGCGCACGATGTGGAAGTCGAACTGGGCGAGCAGGTCGTAGACGGCGTTGACCGAGCCGGCGGTGGAGTTCTCGATGGGCAGCACGCCAAACTCGCAGAAGCCGTCGCGCACGGCACGCATGACGCCCTCGAAGGTCTCGAAAAACGCGATGTCGGGCACGTCGAAGAGCTTGCATGCGGCGATTTGGCTGTAAGCGCCCTCGACGCCCTGGCAGGCGACGGTGGCCGTTTGAGGGAAGGGCGTGTCGGAGGCTGCAGCCGTGGCATGGGCCTTTTGCGACACCGTGATGCCCTTGAGCTCGTTGATGTAGCGCTGCTGCGCGGCCTTGCTCATGCTCATGAGGAGACGGAACAGGGTGATGGTCTGCGCCTCGTAGCGCTCGGGCGCGCGGCTGGCGAGGTTGTTGAGCTTGGAACGCTCACGGGCGGGGTCGAAGACGGCCTTGCCCATCTCGATTTTTGACTTGGCGACCTCGGTGGCAATGTCCATGCGCTCGACAAAGCTGTTGAGGAGCGTGGTGTCGATGCCATCGATGGCCTGGCGGATGTCAGCAAGGTCCATGGAGACCCCTTTCACGTGTCGGGGGATGTTGAGGGGTGGGTAGTTAGCGCTGGGCGGCGTCTTCGAGGAGGGCGTCCCAGATGGCGAGGGCGGCGGCTGCTTCGGCTACGGGGACAGCTCGGGGGACGATGCAGGGATCGTGGCGGCCATGGACCGAGAGCTCGGCATTTTCCATAGCGTCCATGTCCACCGTCTGCTGCTCGCGGCCAATTGAGGGCGTCGGCTTTACGGCCATGCGCCACATGACGGGAGCGCCGGTCGAAATACCGCCCAGGATGCCGCCGGCGTTATTGGATTCGACCTCGATCTCGCCGGTTTCGGCATCGATTCGATACGGATCGTTGTTCTCGCTGCCGCGCATGGCGGCCACGGCAAAGCCCATGCCAAACTCCACGCCCTTTACGGCGGGAATGCCAAACGCGATTTGCGCGATGCGGTTCTCGATGCCGTCGAACATGGGGTCGCCGATGCCTGTGGGAAGCCCGTAAATGCCGCACTCCACGATGCCGCCGATGCTGTCGAGTTCGTCTCGCGCGGCTAGGATCTCCTCACGCATGCGGCCGGCTGCGGCGGCGTCAATGCACGGCAGATCGTTCGTAAGGATCGCCTTGCGGTCGGCCTCGCGATAGACCATATCGTCCATCGGCAGGTCGGAGATGCCGCCGATCTGCGCCACATGCGCCATCACTTTAATGCCGCAGGCCTCGAGTGCCTGCAGCGCAATGCCGCCGGCGATGCACAGGGGTGCCGTTAGGCGGCCGGAGAAATGCCCGCCGCCGGCGACATCGTGCATGTTGTGATACTTCACACGCGCAGGGAAGTCCGCATGTCCCGGACGGGGCTTGCGGCGCAGCTCGGAGTAATCCTTGGAGCGCGTGTTGGTGTTCTCGATAATCGCGGCGATGGGCGCGCCGGTGGTATGTCCATCGACCACGCCGGCGATGATGTGGGCGGCGTCGGCCTCGCGGCGTTTGGTCGCGGTCTCGTCGCGACCGGGGGCACGACGGTCGAGGAAGGCCTGCAGCTGCTCCTGGTCAACAGCGATGCCCGCCGGAATGCCATCGAGGGAGCAGCCGATGGCGGGGGAGTGCGACTGGCCGAAGATGCTTAAGTGCAAGACGTTGCCAAAGGTCGAGGACATGCTATTCCTCCTCGAGCGTGACCTTGCCGCCCAGCAGGCGGTAGTGGTCGAAGAAATCGGGATAGGACTTGTTGACGGCCTCGGCGCCGTGGATCACGACCTCGCCGGCGGCGCGGCTCGCGGCGATAGCGGCCATCATGGCGATGCGATGGTCGTTGTGCGAATCGACCTCGCCGCCGGTGAAGGCATCGACACCCTTGATGATGAGGTCATCACCGGCAATGCGCACCTGCGCGCCCAGCGCGGTGAGCTCGCGGGTGGTGGTGACCAGACGGTCGGATTCCTTGATGCGCAGACGGGCGCAATCGCGGATAAAGGTGCGGCCCTGTGCCAGCGAGGCCACGGCCGAGATGACGGGCACCAGGTCCGGAATGTCGTGGGCACTCATCTCAAAGCCGGCGAGCTTGTCGGACTGCACGGTGGCGGCGTTGGTGGAGCGCACGATGCGGGCGCCAAAGCGCGAAAGCGCGGCAAGCACGTTACGGTCGCCCTGTGCGGAGCTCAGCGACACGCCCTCGACGGTGATTGGGTCGGTGCCGATGGCGCCGGCGCACAGCCAAAAGGCGGCGTTGGACCAGTCGCCCTCGACGGCTACGCTGCCGGGCGTGCGGTACGAGCCACTGCTCACGCGGAAGTTCGTGACCTCGGGCTGGCCGTCCTTGGCCGGAATGCGCTCGACGTTGACCTCGACGCCAAAGGCCTTCATGGCCTGTATCGTCAGGTTGATGTAGGGGCGGCTCTCGATGAGGCCGGTTACCTGCACGCAGGAGGGCTGGGCCAGCAGCGGGGCTGCCAGCAGCAGGCCCGAGATGTACTGCGAGCTCACGTTGCCCGGAAGCACAAAGGTGCCCGGGCGCATGCGGCCGCTCGTCTTGAGCGGAAAACCGCCCAGACCCTGTAGGTCGCAGCCGGCGGCGATGATCTCGTCCGAGAGCGGGGAGAGCGGGCGGGCGCCCAGGCGGCCCTGGCCCACGAAGGTGGCATCCGCACCCAGCGCGCAGGCGACAGGCAGCATAAAGCGCAGCGTGGAGCCACTTTCACCGCAGTCAAGCGTGCCGCCGGCAAGGGCCTTGAGCAGACCAAACTCAACACTCTTCATGGTGGGGTGGACCTGGAAGCCGTCCTCGACGGTCTCGATGCGAGCACCCAGTGCCGTAAGGCAGCGCACCGTGGCCTCGATGTCGGCGCAGGTGGTGTTGCAGGTGACGTGTGTCTCGCCGTTGGCAAGCGCAGCGCAGATGATCAGGCGATGCGCCATCGACTTGGACGCGATGGCGGGAACGGTGCCCTTGAGCGGGGACGGGGTGATGCGGGCTAGCATGCGGATGCGTCTCCCTTCTGGCCGAGGCCCTCGGCAATGAGTTCGTGGAAAGTGGAAAGCGGCGTGCGGTCGATGCTGCAGCGGCCAATGCCGTGCGGAATCACCAGATCGATGGTGTCGCCCGCGCGCTTCTTGTCGTGGAGCGCCTCGGCAAAGACGGCATCGGCATCTAGGTCGCAGCGGGTCTTGAGGCCATGGCGGGCGCAGAGCTCCTCAATACGACCGGGCAGTGCAGCATCGCAAGCGCCGTGCAGGGCCGCGGCGCGCGTGATGATGCCCATGCCGATCGACACGCAGTTGCCGTGTCCCAGCTCAAAGTGCTCGCAGGCCTCGACGGCATGTCCGGCACTGTGTCCAAAGTTGAGGAGCTTGCGCTGGTTGGTTTCGCGCTCGTCGGCGACGACCACGGCGCGTTTGATGTCGATATTGCGGGCAATGATAAGCGCCACGCGAGCCACGTCCTGGTTGAGCAGCTCCAGCGTGAGCGGGGTCTTCTCCAGCTCGGCGAAAAGCTCCGGGTCGGCGATTACGGCGTGCTTGACGACCTCGCCGCAGCCGTCGGCGAACTGCTCGGGCGTGAGGGTGGCCAGGCACCCCACGTCGGCGATAACCACGCTCGGCTGCCAAAAGGCGCCGGCCAAGTTCTTGCCGGCAGCCAGGTCTATGGCGGTCTTGCCTCCCACCGACGAATCCACCATGGCGAGCAGGCTCTGCACAAACTTGCAGCCGCGCATGTAGGTGGCGGCCACAAAGCCCGCCACGTCGCCCACGACGCCGCCGCCGAGTGCCACGATCACGTCGGAGCGCGAAAGCTCGTGCTCGGCCACAAACTCCAAAATGGCAACGTAAGTCTCGGCGCGCTTATGGGCCTCGCCGGCCTCGAAGGTGCAGATGCTTACCTCATAGCCTGACGCCTCCAGGCTCTGCTTGACGGGCATCTGGTAGAGCGGACCCACATTGGTGTCCGTTACGATGACGGCCTTGGTGCCGCCGGCGGTGGCGCGCACGAGCGGCCCCGCCTGCTCCAGCAAAAACGTGCCAACATGCACCTGGTAGGGGCGTGCAGTGTCGATATCGATGGTAATCGCCATAAGCTTCGGTCCTTTCGACCTGGCGTGATAGGTGGTCTAGTGGGAGGCCTCGTCGTCGAGTGCACGCTTGATGCGGTCGCCCTCGGCAAGGAGATTCTCCAGATAGCGCTGGTCGCGGTCCTTGAGCGCACGGCTGTAGGCGCCGAGCGAGTCGATCAGGTGGTCGATCTCGAAGGCGAGTGCGTCGGCGTCGTCGATCATGAGCTCGGACCACATTTGCGGGTTGAGGTGCGCCACGCGGGTGAGATCGCGGTAGCTACCGGCCGAAAAGCCGTGGTGGACCTGGGCTGTGGGGCTTTTGACGTAGGCGTTGGATACCACGTGCGCAAGCTGGCTCGTGAAGGCGATGACGCGGTCGTGCTCGGCGGCGCTGGTGACGCTGAACTTGCCAAAGCCCAAGGGGCGCACCATTTCGCGCACCTGGCCTAAAAGCTCGAGCTTAAGGGCGTCGTCCACCGCGGGCGGTACGAGCACCAGCGGGGCGCCCTGGAACAGGTCGGCACGGGAGTGGGCGTAGCCCGAGAACTGGGTGCCCGCCATGGGGTGCGCGCCCACAAAGTAAAAGCCGTGCTTTCGCGCGAGCTCAAAGGCTCGCTCGCACACAATGCCCTTGACGCCTACGGTGTCGATCACCACAGGGCCCATGATGGCATCGGTGTCGGTGGCGTCGGCGAGCGCCTGGGCGTGCGCCTCGAGCCACTCGATGCATGCCTCGGGGTAGCAGGCAAGGACGATGATGTCACATTCGCCGAGTGTCTTGTCGTTGAGCTCTCCGGCGACAGTGCCCATGTTGGCGGCCGTCATGACATCGTCATCGGGGTCCCAGGCCAGCACGCGGACGCCCGCCTGCGCATAGCCGCGGGCAAAGCTGCCGCCGATGAGGCCAAGGCCGACGATGCCGGCGCACTTGGGGCCGCCCTGGTTAACACGCGCGTTTCTCACCGTACCCATGGGCTACTCCATGGTCTCTTGGCAGACAACCTCGCGGATGGCTCGGATGCGGCGCATGGTGTCGTCGAACTGATCGGGGGTGAGGGCCTGGGCGCCGTCGGACCAGGCGCGGCTCGGCTCGTCGTGGACCTCGATCTCCAGGCCGTTGGCACCGCAGGCGGTCGCGGCGAGCGCCATGGGCTCAACGTAGCGGGTGTAACCGGTGGCGTGGCTGGGGTCGGCGACGACGGGCAGGTGCGACAGGTGGTGCAGCACCGGCACGGCGTTGAGGTCGAAGGTATTGCGGGTGCGGGTCTCGAAGGTGCGGATGCCGCGCTCGCACAGGATGACGTTGTCATTGCCCTCGCTCATGATGTACTCGGCGGCCATAAGCAGCTCATCGATCGTGCCGGACATGCCGCGCTTAAGCAAGACCGGAGTCTTGGTCTTTCCGACCTCTTTGAGCAGAGGGAAGTTCTGGGCGTTGCGGGCGCCGATCTGCATGACGTCGATCTTCTTGTCCAGGAAGACCTGCACGTCGCGTGGGTCCATGATCTCGGTGACGATCGGCATATCGAGCTCGGCAGACGCCTCGCACAGCAGGTCGAGGCCGGCGGGGCCCATGCCCTGGTAGGCGTAGGGGGAGGTGCGGGGCTTGTAGGCACCGCCGCGCAGCATCGTGGCGCCGGCGGCCTTCACGCGGCGGGCGATGCGGATGAGGTTCTCGCCCTCGACGGAGCACGGGCCGGCGATGACCTGGAACTGATCGCCGCCGATCTTGACGCCGTGGCCGCAGTCGATGACGGAGTCCTCGGGGTGGAACTTGCGGTTGGCGCGCTTGAACGGCTCGGAGACGCGCTGTACGCGCTCGACGACGTCCATAGACTCGAGCAGGAACGGGTCGATCTTGGTCGTATCGCCCACCAGGCCGATGATCGTCTCGTTCTCGCCGCGCGAGACATCGGTCTTCAGACCCTTTTTCTCAATCCAGCTGACGATATGGCTGACGGCCTCGTCGCTGGCGCTCTGCTTTAAAATTGCGATCATGGTGTGCCTCTCACCTCGATGGATAACCCTTGCAAAAACGGCCCGCATCGCGAGCCGTGTATATATGGTGCATGAGAGTTTATACTATCTGACTCGCTTTTGCCTTCTAAAGTGGGCCGTTGCGCCGCGTCTTCCTCGGAATTGCAAAGCTTTTTCTTTTATTTTGATAGCCCGTGGTGCACTTGGGTATAATGCCACACGTTGGCCCTATTAGCTCAGGGGATTAGAGCGTCTGCCTCCGGAGCAGAAGGCCGTTGGTTCGAATCCAACATGGGGCACCATCGAACGTAAGACCGTCCGAACCTCGCATGGTCCGGGCGGTTTTTCTTATACCGACGCGACGTGATGGGACGTGGTATGGCAGCAACGGATATCGAGCGCGGACTCTCGACCGCCGAGGTCGAGGAGCGCATCGCCGCCGGTAAGATCAACCGCAACATGGAGCTCAAGACCAAGTCGGTCAAAGAGCTCATCATCGAGAACCTCTGCACGCTGTTCAATTTGATCAACGTGATCTTGGCGTTCCTGGTCATTTTGACCGGTTCGTTTAAGAACCTGACGTTTCTGTTCGTGGTGTTCCTCAATACCGCTATTGGCGTCATTCAGTCCATGCGTTCCAAGAAGATGGTCGATAAGCTCACACTGCTGACCTCCAAGAAGGCCATCGCGGTGCGCGACGGTGCCGAGGTGGAGCTCGACCTGGACCAGATCGTGCTCGACGACATCATCCGCCTGGGGCGCGGCGACCAGATTCCCGCTGACGCCGTGGTGGTTTCGGGCGAGGCGCTCGTCAACGAGAGCCTGCTTACGGGCGAGAGCGACCTTATTAAGAAACAGCCCGGTTCCGAGCTCATGAGCGGCAGCTTTATCGACTCGGGCCTGCTGCGCGCCCGCGTGATCCATGTTGGCGCCGACAACTACGTGGCCAAAATTAATAACGAGGCCAAGTACGTCAAAAAGGTCAATTCCGAGATCATGAACGCGCTGAACGCCATCGTGCGCTTTGCGAGCATCATCATGATCCCGCTCGGTTTGGCGTTGTTTGCCTCGAGTGTGAGCGAGCTGTGGGATGCCGCGGGAACCCCGGGCGATAGCGCGCTTTCGTGGTGCTTCTCCGAGCTGTTGGCTGGCCATGTGCCTTCGTCGGCGCTGCTGTCCACGGTGGGCGCCCTGTTGGGCATGATTCCGCAAGGCCTGGTGCTGCTGACCTCGTCGGTGCTCGCCATCGCCACGGTGCGCCTGGCCCGCCGCAAGGTGCTGGCGCAGCAGCTCTACTGCATCGAGACGCTCGCTCGCGTCGACGTGCTGTGCCTGGACAAGACGGGTACCATCACGTCGGGCCGCATGGAGGTCGAGGGCACGTATCCGCTGCCGGTTGAGGGCGTTGCCCTGGGCGTGGGGGAGAACGAGGCGGCTGTTCTCGTCGATACCACGGTGCTCGATTTTGCCCTGGCAAACGTTGCCCGTGCGACTTCGGCAGATGCCAACGAGACCTGCCAGGCGCTGCTCAACTATTACGCTGATCGGCCGGTCGAGGTGTCTGAGCCGCTGTCGGTCATTCCGTTCTCGTCGTCTAAAAAATGGAGTGGCGCTTCTTTTGCGCAGGGCTCCTATGTGATGGGCGCCGCGCAGTTTGTGCTTTCGGAGCGTGTGTTTTCGCAGGTCGAGAACCGTGTCG
Source organism: uncultured Collinsella sp. (assembly GCA_900548255.1). Taxonomy (GTDB): domain Bacteria; phylum Actinomycetota; class Coriobacteriia; order Coriobacteriales; family Coriobacteriaceae; genus Collinsella. The sequence continues at coordinate 14,042 of URKH01000056.1, forward strand.
CCGAGCTTGCCGATACCTGCCGCGTGCTCGTGGTGGCGCGCGTGGACGGCTTTACGCCCGATGGCGATATGGTGGGCGAGGCCGAGCCCGTGGGCTTTGTGACCATCCGCGACGAGATTCGTACCTCGGCGGCCGAGACCATCGGCTACTTTAACGAGCAGGGCGTGACCCTCAACGTGATCAGTGGCGACGACCCGCGTACGGTGTCGTCGATCGCGCGCGTGGTGGGCGTGCCGGGGGCGGACGCTTATGTGGACGCCACGACGCTCGATACGCCGGCCAAGCTCGATGCCGCAGTGGACCGCTATCATGTCTTT
>URKH01000057.1 GCA_900548255.1 uncultured Collinsella sp.
GGGCGGTCGGCACGGGTTTTCCAAGTGTCCGAGATGGCCGTGAAAGAGGAGCGACGCGTACTTGAGTACGCGAGCGACGGTTTGAACGGCAAGGTCGGGTGCTTGGGAAACCAGCAGGGATTAGAGAGTCTTGATACGGGTGCCAGCTGCAGTATCTTCGATCGTCAGACCCAGGTCCTTGAGCTGATCGCGGATGGCATCTGCCAGATCCCAGTTCTTGGCGGCGCGGGCCTCGGCGCGGGCCTCGAGAATCTTGGCAGCGGCCTCGTCCACATCGTCGCCCGTGTAGGCGACCAGGCCGGCGGCAACGCCTAGCAGACCCAGCGGCAGCTCGACCTTGGGCTCGGGGAGCTCAACGCCAAACGTATCGAGCAGCTCGACCAGCGTATCGGCGGCGGCAAGCGCGGCGGCCTTGTCGGCAGCGTCGCCCGCCTGCTCCAGGTACTGGTTGCACTCGGTCACAAAGCCAAAGACGGCACCCATGGCACCAGCGGTGTTAAAGTCGTCGTCCATGCACTCCTTAAAGGTGGCACGGGTCTCAGCGGCCTTGGCGGCAAACGCCTCGGATGCTGCCTCATCGGCATCGGCCGTCGCATGGTTCGCGGCCCAGCGCAGGTTCTCGACCGTACCGGCGATACGCATGAGCGAGTTCTCGGCACCCTCCAGGCGCTCCCAAGAAAAGTCAAGCGGCGAGCGATAGCTCGTCTGCAGCATCAGCAGGCGCAGGGCCGCGGCAGAGTGCTGTTCGAGCACCTCAGCCAGCGTAAAGAAGTTTCCGAGCGACTTGGACATCTTCTCGCCGTCGACCAGCAGCATGCCCGTGTGCATCCAGGTGTTGGAGAAACCCTGGTGCCAGGCGCAGGTGGCCTGGGCGCACTCGTTCTCGTGATGCGGGAAGGCAAGGTCGGAGCCGCCGCCGTGGATGTCGATCGGGGTGCCCAGGTAGCGATGCACCATGGCGGCGCACTCGGTGTGCCAACCGGGACGGCCCTCGCCCCAGGGGCTCGGCCAGCTGGGCTCGCCGGGCTTGGCGGCCTTCCACAGGGCAAAGTCGAGCGGGTCGTTCTTGTCCTCGTTCTCCTCGATGCGCGCGCCAACCATAAGGTCGTCGATGTTGCGGCCCGAGACCTGACCATAGTTGGGATCGCTGCGCACGGCAAAGTACACGTCGCCGTTATCGGCGGCGTAAGCGTGACCCTGCTCGATAAGCGTCTTGATCATAGCGATCATGGGGCCGATCTCCTTGGTGGCGCGGGGGCGCACATCGGGATCGAGCACGTTGGCGGCGCGCATGACGCCGATGAACTTGTCGGAGAACTCCGTCGCGACCTCGGCGGCCGTTCGGCCCTGCTCGTTGGCGCGCTTGATGATCTTGTCATCGACATCGGTGAGGTTCTGGGCGAACGTGACCTCGTAGCCGCTCGCGATGAGCCAGCGGCGAATCACATCGAAGCTGATGAACGTGCGGGCGTTGCCGATGTGGATGTTGTCGTAGACCGTGGGGCCGCACACGTACATGCGGACCTTGCCGGACTCGATGGGCTGGAACTCTTCCTTTTTATGGGTAGCGCTGTTGTAGATACGCATTCGTTACTCCTTAACGGTTTTCTGTAGCAGGCAGACGGCCCAGGCGCCAATTCCCTCGCCTTGGCCTTCCCAGCCGAGCTTTTCGGTCGTAGTGGCGGCAACGCCCACGTTTTCGACGTCAACGCCCAGGGCATGGGCAAGGTTGGCGCGCATGGCATCGCGGTGCGGGGTGATCTTAGGCTGCTGGCAGGCAATGGTGCAGTCGGCATCGACAAACTCAAAGCCCAGCTCGCGCGCATAGTCCATCACGCGAGCGAGCAGCACCATCGAATCGGCACCCTCGTAGGCGGGATCGGTGTCGGGGAATAGCTTGCCGATGTCTCCCCCGCGGCAGGCTCCCAGAATGGCGTCTGCCAGCGCGTGTGCAAGCACATCGGCATCCGAGTGGCCCAGCAGGCCGCGCTCGTAGGGGATGTCGACCCCGCCGATGATACATCGACGCCCCTCCACCAAACGGTGGACGTCGTAGCCGTGGCCAATGCGCAGGTTACTGAACATGGGGAAGGTCCTCTCCCTCGGCCATACGGCCAAGCAGAATCGCGGTTACGGGACGCAGGTCCTCGGGCACCGTAACCTTAAGGTTGTCGCGCGGACTCTGGACGCAGCGGACGCGTCCACCCATGCGCTCAACCAGCGATGAATCGTCGGTACCGATAAAGCCCTCGGCGATGGCTGCGGCGTGAGCGCGCTTCATGGCGTCGACGCTAAAGATCTGCGGCGTCTGCGCGGCCCAATAGAGCTCACGCGGCGGCGTCTCGACGATATTATCGCCGTCGACGATCTTGAGCGTGTCGATCGCGGGCTGACCGCACACGACACCGTCGAGGGCGCGGTCGCCCACAAGCACGTCGATCGCATGATCGATGGCCTCGGTCGTGATGAGCGGACGGGCGCCGTCGTGGATGGCGACGTACTCAAAGCCCGCCGGCACCGCGTGCACGCCGGCGCGGGTGGAATCCTGACGAGTATCGCCGGCATCGGCAAAACTGATGGGCGTGTCATAGTCAAACGGGTCGATGGCCAGGCGGCGCATCTCGGCACGGCGCTCGGCAGGGCACACCACCACGATGTGGCCGACCTTGTTGCTACGATCGAACGCGCGGATGGACCAGCTCATGAGCGGACGGCCCGCCACGTTAACGAGCTGCTTGCCGCCGGGATTTCCAAAGCGCTGGCCGCTGCCGCCGGCAACGACCACGGCGCATACGGGCGCCATTATGCGTTCCCCTGTTTGGTGCCCTTCATGCGGTACAGGGAGTCCGCAAGAATGGCAGGGTTGTTGACGCCAAAGTCGCCCAGGCGCTCCGGATCCTCGCTGATGTCATCCATGAGCTCCTGCAGCGAGCCGTACTCGTCGACGATCTTCTCGGCCACGCCGTCGCGCACAACAGACACGCGCGAAAGCGTGCGCAGGCCCAGCGGCGTCATGACGGAGTCCTCGTCCAGGTCGTCGTAACCCAGAACCGCCGCCACATGCTGTGGGTCGGACAGGTCCTTAGGCGTCATACGGCTCAGGTTGGCGCGGATCTTTTCGGCATTGGCCTCGGAGGAATCGCTCGCATAGTCGCGAATCATCAGGTCGTACTCGGTATCCATGCTGGAGCCGGCGAGCTGCTCGAGCTGCATCTGCACGAGCTTGCCCTGGTTGCCCAGCTTGACAATGCAATCCTTAAGTTCGGTCTTTGCCTGCTGCATGATCTCGAAGCTCGAGAAAATCCCGGTAATGTCGGCGAGCGTAACGTAGTCGTCGAGCTCGAGGGCCGTCAGGCGCAGCAGGGAGCGGTCGAGCGACTGACGGGTAGTCTGGAGCGTGGCGACGAGCTGGTTGACCGAGCTCATGATGGTGGTGACGGGCTGGATCTCGTAGCTCTTGCCGTGAACGTACACGTTGACGACGGCACGACGGGCCGAGACCGAGATCACGATGGCATCCGTGAGCACCGACATGCGGGCGGCGGTGCGGTGACGCATGCCCGTCTCACTCGTGGCAAGCGAGGGATCGGGATTGAGGTGGAAGTTGGCGCGCAGGATCTGGGTGAGGTCGCCGTCGATGACGATGGCGCCGTCCATCTTGGAAAGCTCGAACAGGCGGTTCGAGGTAAACGAAATGTTGAGCGGGAAGCCGTCGTTACCAGCAGCGAGCACGTTTTCGGTGTCGCCGACGCAAATAAGAGCGCCCAGGTGACCAGCAATGATCATGTCGAGGGCGGTGCGGATCGGCTGGCCAGGTGCCGTCAGGCGGATGGCCTGTTCCATACGCTTTTGCAGCTCGTTCTTATCCAAGGCATCGCTCCCATCGCATACGCTCCATAAACGCTAAATAGTTTCTCACGGTTTGTCCCCGCGGCGCTCGCGAAATCCGATGCTTACAGAATGAGCGAACACCGCTGAGAGCCTCAACCCAAATGAGCTGTTCATGTGGTAGCATCGGGATTCACATGAATGAGGGAGTAGTCGCGTGACCGGGTTCGCCTCCGGTGGCGCGGCAAGTCAACATACTGGCCGACACGGTCTGGCTTGCCTTAATGAACGAGACTCGTGGTTGTACGCGCGGCGCGTACGCCACGGGTCTTTTTTGTTGCTCCCCTGTCAGAAGTACACGCGGGTTCGCCCGCAAGGAGGGAGCCAAACCATGGGACTCGTAGAGCTCGTGCTGCTCGCCATTGGCCTTTCGATGGACGCCTTTGCCGTATCCATCTGCAAGGGCCTTGGCATGAAGAAGATCAACCTTAAGGTCGCCGTAGTGCTCGGCCTGTTCTTTGGCGGCTTCCAGGCCGGCATGCCCGTGATCGGATGGGCGCTTGGCAGCCAGTTTATGGGCATCATCGGCCCCATCGACCATTGGATTGCCTTTATCCTTTTGGCCTTCATCGGCGGCAAAATGCTGTGGGAGGCTTTTACCGAGGACGAGGATGAAGGCGACGGCAAGAATGCCGAAAAGATTGAACTGAGCGAGTACCTGATCCTCGCCATCGCCACTTCAATCGACGCCCTGGCCGTGGGCATCTCGTTCGCCGCGCTTTCGGTCGACATCGTTCCCGCTGTATCGCTTATCGGCGTCACAACGTTTATCTTCTCCGTCGCCGGCGTAGCGATCGGCCACACCTTTGGCGCGCGCTACGAAAAACCTGCCACCATCGTGGGCGGCATCGTGCTCATCCTCATCGGACTTAAGATCTTGCTTGAGCATCTGGGGATTTTGGCGCTGTAACGCCAAACACAATCGCTCAAAACTCAACGCCAGTACAAGGCCTCATGCAAAGTTTTGCATGAGGCCTTTTCGTGCAGACTTTTGCATGTCATACTGATATGCAAAAGTCTGCACGTTAGGAGATCGCCGTGAATACCCTTCCCATCACCACACCGCGCCAAGCTGGCATCTACGTGCGCCAGGCACGCGAGGCTCAGGGTCTCACCCGTGCCGCCCTCGCCAAAACGGCCAGTGTTTCAGAGCGCCTGCTCGCATCGCTCGAGCTAGGAGACGCCACCGGCATTCGACTCGACAAGTTGCTGTCCGTCTTTAACGCACTCGGCATAGGTCTCTTTGCGCAAAGCGATAACGACTCCATCGCATCGCCCTCCGAACATCCGACGACGAAAGCGGACCTCCCTATCGCGAACTCGAATGCCCTGCCAAAGCCAAGCGTAGGCAGACGACCCGCTCGACAAGGAACGCCATCTTCCTATGGTGCCTTGCTGGCCCAAATCGCAGCCGAGCAAGGCCTTTCCGACACTTCAGACCTCTCCTTTGACTGTAAGGTTGTGAAATAAATGGCAGAGATGGAGCTTGCGACCCTCATTTGTGGCGAAATCGCAGGCACTCTCCGGCAAGACGAGCATGGACTCTGCAGCTTTGTATACGCCCCAACCTATCGCGGAGCACCACTATCGCTTACAATGCCGCTTTCCAATCGCACGTATGGCCATAACATCGTCCGCCCGTTCCTATTTGGCCTTTTGCCCGACAGCCAAGAGCAGCGTCGCGCTATTGCCGCCGAGCATGACGTTGCATCCAACAACCCCGTCGCCCTCTTGTGCCATATCGGTCTTGACTGCGCAGGGGCCGTTCAGTTTTGTCGAACCGATCAATTAGGCGCCGCCCGCGGCAGGGTCTCGGCATACCGCCCGCTTACCAATTCTCAAATCGCTCACAAGCTCAAAGCAATTCGCGATGACGAAAGAGAGACATGGATGGGCTCCAACGAAAGCTGGTCCCTGGGCGGCAACCAAGGCAAATTTGCACTAGCTTGGCATGATGGCCAATGGTGCGAATGTCTAGGGTCATCCCCCACTACCCATATCTTCAAAAATGGTGTCGTTGGGTTCAAACATCAGGCCTTAAACGAATTCGTCTGCATGAAAACGGCTCGGCGTGTTGGCATTCCAACTGCCAACGTCTCCTATTGCACATTTGAAGACGAAGCCGCGCTCGTCGTTGAACGGTACGACAGAATTGTCAATAGCAGCGGAAATATCGAAAGGCTGCATCAGGAGGACTTTTGCCAGGCGCTCGGTGTATTGCCAAGCCAGAAATACACCGCCGACGGAGGACCAACCACACGAGACATCCAAGAACGACTGATTAACACAGTCCCCCACCACATGAATCTTGTGCTTTTTACCTATATGTTGTTCTATAACGCCATTATCGGAGCGCCTGACGCACACGCTAAAAACTACTCGCTCATCCTAGGTAAAGGCACAAACGCAGCGCTCGCACCCATGTACGATGTCGCATCGGGCTTGGCGTACGAGCGTATGCGCCGCCGGGCGCGCCTTGCCATGAGCGTTGGCGGCGAAAATCGAGTGGGGCGCATCGGTCCAGGCGCTATCCGCCGATACCACGGTATGGGCGACCCCGCGCTGGAGGCGGCGCTCACCGATGCCGGGCTATCCGAGAAGTTTTGCTTTGCGACCATGATGGACCTCGCCTACGAGGTGCCCATTTGCATGGAAGAGATCATGGACGAATACGCCGACCTGCCCGGCATGGCGGACCTGCGCGAGCACATGCTCGGCCCCGTCCGCGAAAACTGCCAGCGAACCCTCGACCTCATCAGGGCGGATATGGGCTAGACGCCAATCAATTTCCCATTTCTTAAAAGAAGAGAGGGGACACCTGTCGCAAAAGACCGGGTACCCCCTCTCGTAATGTCATTTGCAATCCGCTAGCACGTGGCTCGGACTGCTGCTAGCGCAACCTTTACGCGGCGAGGCGCTTGAGCACGTCGATGAGCAGCTCGTAGAAGCGCTCGGCAGAAGCGAGCTCCATGCTCTCGTCCGGGGTGTGGACATCGGAGAGCGTCGGGCCCACGGCGATGGCATCCAGGCCGTGCAGGGCCTCGGCAAACAGGCCGCACTCAAGGCCGGCGTGAATGGACTCGATGCGCAGCTCGGAGCCAAAGAGCTCGCGATAGCTCTCGACAAAGACGTCGCGGACCGGCGAATGCTCGGCATAGCTCCAGCCGGGATACTCGAACTCAAACTTGGCGTCGAAGCCCAGGACATCGGCAAGCGTCTGCAAACGATCCTTGAACTCGTTCTGCAGCGAGGTGATCGAGGAGCGCGGGGAAAGCATGATCTTAACCTCGTCGTCAGAGGTGGCAACCACGCCGATGTTGGAGGAAACCTCGACTGAGCCGTCGGTGGCGACGTTGCGGCGAATCACACCATTGGGGGCAAGACGCAGAGCGCGGATGAGGGCAAGCGCGGACTTCTGGTCCATGGCCTCGACCTCGGCGTCGTCGGCAATCTCGACGGTGCAGGTAAAGCCGGGGTCGAAGACCTCGAGCTCGGCAGTGACGTCGGCGATGATGTCCTTTGCGATCTGGGCCGCGGCCTCGGCGGCAGCGTGGTCGGCATAGACCAGAACAGCCTTGCACTCACGGTTGATGGCGTTGTCCTTGGTGCCGCCGTTAAAGCTCACGATGGCGGGCTCGCCGGCAACCATCAGGCGGTCGATGATGCGGGCCATGATGAGGTTGCCGTTGCCGCGCTCCAGGTGGATATCGCTGCCGGAGTGGCCGCCCAGCAGGCCGGAGATGTCGAGCGTGAGGGTGCTACCGGTCTTGTGCTCGCGCGCGATGGGGCAGGTGTAGGTAACGACGACGCCGCCGGCGCAGCTGACGGTGGCAACGCCCTCTTCCTCGGAGTCAAGGTTAATCATGGTGCGGGCGCTAATCTGGGACTTGTCGAGCGTCTCGGCGCCGACCAGGCCAGTCTCCTCGTCGGTGGTGAATACGCACTCGAGGGCGGGGTGAACGATCGAATCGTCATCGAGAACAGTGAGCATAAGCGCGACGGCGATACCGTTGTCGGCGCCCAGAGTGGTGCCGTTAGCGGTGAGGACGCCGTCCTTGACGACCAGGTCAATACCGTCGGTCGTAAAGTCGTGCTCAACAGAGCCCAACTTGTCGCACACCATATCGATGTGGCCCTGCAGCATCACGGTCGGAGCATTCTCGGCGCCGGCAGAAGCGGGCTTGCGAATGATGACGTTGTAGACCTCGTCCTGGTACACATCGAGGCCGCGCTCCTTAGCAAACGCAACCAGGAAATCGCTGATGCCCTTCTCGTTGCCAGACCCACGGGGGATCGCGCTGACCTCCTCAAAGAAATGGAACAGTTGGGCGGGCTCGTAGCCGGTGATCTTGTAATCCATGGTGCCTCCTTGGCGCAACTGGTTAGACAGTAAGACATGCGACTTGTATATTCCCAGACTTTGCGTGCATAAACCAGTCGAAAACGCCGAGCGCCCTTGCATCATCGGCTAACGGCGGGGAAACGCCACTTTATCAAGGTAAAGCAAGCTAGACGGGCCGTGCAGAGGGAACGTTGGACCCCCCAACCAACCTCAACGCCTGTTGAACATTAATGCATACACCATTGGTGTGTTTAATAAGATTCTTGTCCTCCGTCACGACGTAATCGGCATCAATGCGATTGGCGACGCCCAGCATCAGGTCGTCCTCAAAGTCATTGTGGTGGTACTTGAACACAAAGGAGTCGAAGACCTCGTCTGCACCGACCGGGGCGATGAGGGCTAGCTCGCGCATCTGTCGAACGCATGCCCAGGCCGTTTCGTCTGCCGCCGCAATGGCGTTATCGCTCAGTGAGCCAGTCTTTCTTCGGCACTCCTGCTTGATTGCCGCCGAGACAAGATATGAAACGTCTTTGACCGAAAGCGACGAGGCAAACAGGGCAATCCGCTCCGAGGCGTCGGCAATCTCGATCAGATGGACGACATTTGCCGTACGGTCGGACCTGCCAGAAAAATAATCCATCCATACGTTGGTATCGATTAACAGCTTGAGGACGCCTTCTGTGCTCATAGTTCCATCCACTCGGGATAGCGCTCCGCCATGGCCTCCTCATAGAGGTCGTCATAGTCTCCCGAGAACTCAGGGATGGGGATGCCGTATTTGAGGCACGAATCGCGAACGATATGGCTGCCTTGCGCGGCCCTTGACTCCATGCGCCGGGGCTCCACTCCGTCAGAAACCGGAGCCGCCGCGTCTCCCTTCGAGGGCATGCGTCCGTTAACGACCAGATACTCCCAAAGTGTCCGAACGGCTTGTGACGGCGTCATGCCAATATGAGTCAGGACGGCGTCTCCCGCCTCTTTGAGCTGGCGATCTATACGCACGTTCATCTGAACTGGCCGCGTGTCGAGTATTGACGTAGGCATATCAGCTCCTTTGCTATACTATATCTCGATTTTAGTATAGCACGGCAGATTGAAGCGCATTTCAATAGAAATGAGGGCGCTTCCTTATCGGAAACGCCCCCGTTATACAAGGTATGTTCAATCCCTACAGCGCACCAGAGCCGGCTTGCATCATGCCACCGGGGCCCGAGCTCACGCCACTGCTCACAGGCGCGGCGTTTCCGGTGTGCGGCGCCGCCGGAGCGGTATCGCCACCGAGCGTGCCCGCCGGACGCGGTGCCGGGATCTCGCCCGTGCCGTGGCTAAAGACAAACTTGCCATCGGCCACGTCGCACAGGACGGTATCGCCCTCGCCCCACTCGCCGGCCAGAAGCTCCTCGGACAGCGGGTCCTCGATGAGCTTTTGAATAGCACGACGCAGCGGACGTGCGCCATTGGTAAGATCGGTACCCTCGGCCACAATCTTGTCGTAGGCCGCATCGGTGAGCTTGATGTTCATGCCGTTTGCGATCAGGCGCTGGCGCAGATCGTCCACCAGCAGGTGCGCGATCTTGGTGAGATTCTCGCCCGTGAGCTTCTGGAACACCACAATGTCGTCGATACGGTTGAGCAGCTCGGGGCGGAACAGGCGCTTGAGCTCGCCCATCGCGCGGCCCTTGATTTCACTCGACGTGAGACCCTGCTCGCCGGTGGTGCCAAAGCCAACGCTCGCATCCTGTGCGATCTCGCGGGCGCCCACGTTGGACGTCATGATGATCACGGTGTTGCGGAAGTCGACCGTCTTGCCCTGGCTATCAGTCAGGCGGCCCTCCTCCAGCACCTGCAGCAGGATGTTGAAGATGTCGGGGTGCGCCTTCTCGATCTCGTCGAACAGCACGACCGAATACGGGTGACGACGAACGGCCTTGGTAAGCTGACCGCCCTCGTCGTGACCCACGTAACCCGGAGGGCTACCGATGAGCTTGGAGACCTCGAACTCGCTGCCGAACTCCGACATGTCGAAGCTGATGAGCGCGTCCTTGCTGCCAAAGAGGTACTCGGCGAGCGTCTTGGCGAGCTCGGTCTTGCCTGTGCCGGTGGGACCCAGGAAGATAAAGCTGCCGCCGGGGCGACGCGGGTCCTTGAGCGGCGAACGGCTGCGGCGCACGGCCTTGGCGACGGCCTCGACTGCCTCATCCTGACCGATGATGCGCGTCTTGAGCACGCTTTCGGTCTGCAGCAGGCGCCGGCTCTCGCTCTCGGTGAGCGAGGAAACCGGCACGCCAGAGGTCACGGACACGATGTCGGCGATCTGACTCACGTCGATGGTGAGCGGGCTGGCGTCGAGCTCGGCGGTCCAGGCGGCCTTGGCTTCGGCGAGTTCAATCTCGGCGGCCTTCTGCTGCTCGGTGATCTCGGCGGCCTTGTTCATGTCATCGCTCTCGGTGGCCTCCTGCGCGGCGGCCTTGAGCTCCTCTATACGCTGCTCGGCCTCGCGCACCGGCTCGGGCGCGCGATTCGCGGCGATGCGAGCGCGGGCACCGGCCTCGTCGATGAGATCGATGGCTTTATCGGGCAGGAAGCGATCCTGGATGTAGCGGTTGGAAAGGTTCGCGGCGGCCTCGATAGCACCCTGCGTATAGCGCACATGGTGGTGCTCCTCGTAGCGCGGCTTAAGCGCGGTCAGGATCTTGACCGTGTCCTCGACGCTCGGCTCCTCGACATCGATGGTCTGGAAGCGACGCTCGAAGGCCGGGTCCTTGGTGAGGTACTTGCGGAATTCCTCGGCCGTGGTGGCGCCGATAATCTGGAAGGCACCGCGCGCGAGTACGGGCTTGAGCATGGAGCTCGCATCGATGGAGCCCTCGGCAGAACCGGCACCGATGATGGTGTGCATCTCGTCGATAAACAGGATGACGTCGTCCGCTTCGGTGGCCTCCTGGATCACGTTCTTGAGGCGCTCCTCAAACTCGCCGCGATACTTGGCACCCGCCACGAGACCCGGCAGGTCGAGCGTCCAGATATTCTGGTTCATGAGGTTCTCAGGCACGTTGCCGGCTGCTATCTGCTGAGCCAGGCCCTCGACGATGGCCGTCTTGCCCACGCCGGGATCGCCCAGGATGAGCGGGTTGTTTTTGGTGCGACGCGAGAGGATTTCCATCATGCGCTGGACTTCCTTTTCGCGACCAATTACAGGGTCGAGCTCGCCGTCGCGCGCCTTCTGCGTGAGGTTGGTCGCGAACTGCTTGAGCGTGTCGGTGCCACTCCCCTTTTGCTGAGAGGCATCCGAGCCGCTAAAGAACGGCAGGCCCGCACCGGGACGCCCGGCACCGGCACCGGCGAGCGGACGCTTCTTGTCCTGGTCCTTGGCGGTGAGTTTCTCGATAGCCTTTTTAATGGAAGCAGACGACACGCCCAGGCGCATGAGGATGTCCATGGCCATGCCGTTGCCCTCTTCGACGATGCCGATCAGCAAGTGCTCGGTCGAAACGTAGGTCTGGTTGTTCTCGCGTGCCACGCGGAAGGAGCGCTCCATCACGCTGATGACGAGCGGCGTAAAGGCGAGCTTGGCAGCCTCGGTCTCCTCGCTGGGCTCGGGAACCGTGGTCTGGACCTCTTTGAGGGTATCCATGATGTCATCGTAGGAGATGTCGAGCGAACGCAGCGCCTCGGCGGCAATGCCCTCGTCCTCCTTGGCAAGCGCGAGCAGCAGGTGCTCGGTGCCCACCTTATTTGAGTGCAGATCGAGCGCCTCCTGCTTGGCCATGGACATGACCTTGCGCGCGCGATCGGTAAAACGGTCTAACATGCTAGTTCCTCTTAGACGAGCTAGTTTTTCAAACGCAAAGCGCCACTCGTGGCGGCGCTTTGGTCTCTTTACCCATATGGAGTATATGTTAACCGTTGGGACCTTTCCTGCCCGTAGCCGCGCGACAACGTCTACAAAAAAGGAATTGCCAGGTGCCTCTGCATCGGCCCAACGAGCGTGGATTTTCGGACACCCATTCCACGAGCGTGGATAATCTCCCGTTTTGAGCCCGTAAACAGGCCAAAAACGGGAGATTATCCACGTTCATGTTTTGCGGATCAGTTTCATTTGCACCAATTAGCTGGTGTGACGCCAGCGAGAGTCGGTGAGGGTTCTCGCCACGCCCAGGCCAACGGGCAGAAACGCCACAATGAGCACTGCACGCACAAACCAGCCGAGCATATTGACCGTGTCGAAGGTGCACATGTAATACATCGAGCGATACAGATACAAGCCCGGCACCATAATGACAATCGATGGCACCGTGAGGGCGATACGTGGGTAGGTGAGCTTGATTTCGGCTAAGCTCGCGAGCAGGCCCGATACCAGCGCACCGATAAACGCTGCCGCCTCGGGAGGCATACCTAAGCTCAGGCCCAGGAAGGGAAACAGCGCCGGCGCATCAACAAGGGTCAGACGCAAGGTATTGGACACGGCGCCGATCAGCCCAGCTGCCGCGGCCATCTTTACCGGGCTGTTGAACATCACCGAGAAGCCGAATACGCCAACAAAGCTCATCACCACGCGCAGGAGCGTAAGGGCAAGCGGCGAAAGGCCGAGCGGGGCAAAATCATCCGGTGCCAGCCCCACACACTCGGCAACCATCCAGCCCACAAGGGTCGCCATCACAATAATCGACACGGCATACGAAAGACGCTCAATGCCGCTTCGCATATCGAGCTTAGCGATGTCGAGGCCTGCCGTAATGAGGGGAAAGCCGGGAATCACAAAGAGCATGGCGCCGATATAGCCTTCTTGGTGCGACATTGCCCCCGGTACGACCTGGCCAAGGCCGAGCAATGTCAGCAGATACGAAACGCAAGCGAGCGCAACGCCAATCGTCAGCGCGCTAAACTGGCCAAGACCCTGCTTGAGAATATGAGAGCGAGCAAAGTTGCCAACACCAGCGCCTACGAATGCGCAGGCCATCTCGATAGGGCCGCCGCCGAGCAAAAAGACGAAGGCGCCGCAAGCACAAGCTGCCGCAAGGCCCTGTTGCCAGGGAGAGTAATCGGGTTTTGAACTCTCAACGGTCTTGAGCATCTCGTGGTATTCGTGCACGGTAAACCGGCGCCCATACGTCTCGATTTCCTTTAGGAAGCTCTCCATCATCCAAATGCGATGGGTATTGACTCCCGTTGTGGGCAGGCTGACAACCTCGTTAAAGCAGTGGCCATCTTCGATGCAGGTGCACTCAAACGACAGAAGACTTAAGTCAACGTGGACGGTGACACCGAGTACGGCGGCAACGCGATTCATGGTATCGCGTACACGCCAGGCACCCGTTCCGCTCGCGAGCATAAGCATACCGGTGCGGCAGATGATGGATGACTTATCGGTGAGCGGTGCATCGACGGCAAGCTCATCGCCTGCCGTCACGATCTGGTGCCAGTCTGTTTTCATATGGAGTGCGCCGGCACGAACACCGTGGTGCATGGGGGCTCTCGAAAGCAGCGAGTCAAGGCGCGAAGACTGTGGGGGCTCCGTTGATTCGTCCTCAACCTCATCAGTCTCTTCATCGACCAGATCAAATGAGTCAAGCGATGCCGGCTCGCGACGATCGATTAGCTCCTCATCCTCATCGTCAAAGTAATTGAACTGATCGAGCATGTCCTCTTCGATTGCACGCTCGCTCGCGTCGTCCATATAGACGCTCCCTTCCTACCGACTAACCCCCATCCTAGGCAGCAACGGCTAAAGGAAACATAAAAGAGACGGCTGCCATGCGAGCCATGTGCTCAATAGCCGTTGGGTAGTCGTTTAAGAACGTCCCCAATGACTATTGACGGCCAAGGCAACGCCGATGTATTGGCAACGTCAGCGAGCGGGCCGCATTTGAGACAAGGTGACGTGAAACGAAAGGGCGCTGAC
>URKH01000058.1 GCA_900548255.1 uncultured Collinsella sp.
ACGACCCTGATGCCGCGCTCGTGGGCCTCGCGGGCGATCTGCTCGACCTTGGAAAAGTCGCCGTCGGCGAACAGGGCCGGCTTGACCATCCAGGTGCCACCACAGGCGATGATGGCGCTGGAGCTCAGGTACTCCTCGACGTTGGCAGTGTTCACGCCGCCGGTGGGCATAAAGCGATGGCCGACAAACGGAGCAGCGAGGGCCTTGATGGTGTTGAGGCCCCCATACTGAGCCGCGGGGAAGAATTTGGTGACCTTGAGGCCCAGATTCTCGGCAGCAGTGACCTCGGAGGGGGTCACGGTGCCGGGAAGGACGGGCAGGTCGATGTCGATGCAGTGCTTCACGACGTCCTCGTTGTAACCCGGCGAGACGATGGACTTGGCACCGGCGGTGCGGGCCTGCTCAACCTGCTCGACGGTCAGGACAGTGCCGGCGCCGACGCACATCTCGGGCTCGGCCTCGGCCATAGCGGCGATGCACTCGGCGGCGCAGGCAGTGCGGAAGGTGACCTCGGCGGACTTCATGCCGGCTGCCATAAGGGCATGGGCGAGCGGTGCGGCGTCTTCGACCTTGTCGAGCACGACGACCGGCACGATGCCCAGGGATTCAAGCGTGGTGTAGAACTGATCGAACATAGTGTTCCTTTCGATGTGAGGCGCGCACGGGCGCGTGATTGCCAAAGAAGATTGGCCATGAGCCGGTTCCGGATTGGTTATCGGAGGCACTGCTTGGGTCACAAGCAATTTCGGAACCGGCTACGAGGCCAGTCGTGAAGGAATGCCAGACAAAACCGGAATGGGACTAAGTGGTTCTACCTGGCCGGAGGAATCGGGGAGCGGGCTGCAGAGGTATGGGTATGGAAAGCTGCGGCCCGCGGAATGGGGACGGCTTAGCGCGCGACGCGGGTGCCACCGTCGGCGGCGGATGCCACGGCTGCGATCTCGTCTGCGGTCACCAGGTTGGAATCGCCCTTGATGGTGAGCTTGAGGATCGAGGCGGCGATGGCGTAGTTGACGGCGTCCTGCGGGGCAAGGTCGTTGATGAGGGCATGGACGAGGCCGGCGTTGAAAGCGTCGCCGGCGGCAACGCCCTCGAGCACGTGCACGTCGTGAGCAGGGGAGAACCAGTGCTCGCCGCTCTCGGCGTCAAAGAGCATGCCCATCCAAATGGAGCGCTCGACGCAGGAGATGTTGCGGACGACCGAGGCGACCTTCTTGCAACCGTACTCGGCGCAGATCTGACGGGCCATCTCGACGTAGGTGTCGCGCTCCTCGATGCCGTGGGCAAGGGAGCCGGAGACGCAGGTCATACCGAGGCCGGCAGGAGCGTCCTCGTCGTTGGCAATGCAGATGTCAACGAGCGGCAGGAGTTCCTTCATGGTGGCCTGCGACTTCTCGGGCGACCACATCTTGCCGCGATAGTTCACGTCGCAAACGGTGGTGATGCCCTTGGCGCGGCAGGCGGTGAGGGCATCCTTGCAGGCAGCGGCCATCTCGTCGGACACGGCGGGAGTCACGCCAGAGAAGTAGAAGACATCGACGCCCTTGAGGATTTCGTCCCAATCAAAGACGTCGCGCTTGGCCATGTTGATGGCGGAATACTTGCGGTCGTAGACGCAGCCGTTGCCGCGCTGCGAGGCGCCAACCTCAAACACATAGGAGCCAAGACGGTCGCCCTGGCGCACGACGCGCGTGGTGTCGACGCCGTAAGCCTTCAGCGAGCGAAGGGCGCACTCGC
Organism: uncultured Collinsella sp.; assembly: GCA_900548255.1. Taxonomy (GTDB): domain Bacteria; phylum Actinomycetota; class Coriobacteriia; order Coriobacteriales; family Coriobacteriaceae; genus Collinsella. The sequence continues at coordinate 1,738 of URKH01000058.1, forward strand.
CCAGGCGGTTGGCCGGAACAACGGAGACGTAAGCGGCCTTGTCGCCCTGATAGGCCAGGGAAAGCGCGGTGTTGGCCTCGGCGCCGCCGTAGCGAACGTCAAACTCGGTGGCCTGTTCAATGCGCAAGTGATCTTTGGGCGAGAGCCTCATCATGATCTCGCCGAAGGTAAGAACCGTTTTACCCATGGTCGCGCAGCTCCTTCTTGCTCGTGCGTACACCTTTGATATGGCGTTGGCACGGAGGTGCCAAGACGGTAGGGTGCATCTTTGCACCTCCGTGCCAACGCTCGCCGAAATCGGTTTACGAAATCGGTTTCGTTTCGAGTTGTAGTATACTCACCTACAGCGTTTTGCAACCGAGATTTTTAAAAAATGCCTAAAATGGCTCAGACCGCCGACAATTGGGAAACGGGGTGCGCTATGGCGCAGATGAGAATCAAGGACATTGCCGCCGCGGCGGGCGTGAGCCCGGCCACGGTCTCGCGCTATCTCAATAACCGCCCCGGGCAGATGACCGAGGAGACCCGCGCCCGCATCGCGGCGGTTATCGAGCGCACCGGCTATCGCCCACGTGCCGCCGCACGCAATCTGCGCAGCTCGCGCACCAACCTCATCGGCGTGATTCTGGCCGACATCGCCAACCCGTTCTCCAGCGCCATGCTCGAAGGGCTTTCCGCCAGCGCCGCCGCGCGCGGCTGCTCGCTCATGACGGCCATTAGCGGCAACGACCCCGCCAAGGAGGCAGAGTCGCTCACCAGACTTATCGATGCCGGCGTGGACGGCCTGGTCGTCAACACCTGTGGCGGCAACGACGAGGCAATCGCCGCGGCCGCGGGACGCCTACCCGTTGTGTTACTCGACCGCGACGTTGCCGATGGTGGCATCGATCTGGTGACCTCCAACAACCGTGAGCTGGTCGCCGGCCTGGTAGACGCCTTGACCGCTGCCGGCAGCGAGCGCCTGTGCCTACTTACCGAGGCAAGCGACGACAGCCCCGTGCGTCGCGAGCGCGCCGAGGCCTTTGCCGACGAGCTCTCGCGCCGCGACCTTGCGGGCGAGGTCGTCACCCTGGCCGACGGCGGCGCCACGGGCGTCGGCCGCCTGGACGAGACTATTCGCGGCAACGCAGGCAAAAAACTCGGCCTTATTGCCGTCAACGGCTTGGTCTTTTTGCGTCTGACCGAGGCGCTGGCGCAGCTTGGCCCCTCGCTGCCGGCGGGTCTCAAGATCGCGACGTTTGACGATTACCCCTGGAACCATGTGCTCTTTGGCGGTGTGACCACGGCCGCGCAGGACACCCTCACCATTGCCGAGCGCGTAGTCGAGCGTCTGTCCGAGCGCATCGATGTCGTTACCACTACGGTGGGCGAGGCCGCAAGGCTCGCCCCCAAGCGCATCGAGGTCCCCGGCCACATCGAACACCGCGCTTCGACCTCGCGCTAGTCTGTGTGATATTATATAGACAATGTCATACAGGAGGTATCCATGGCTGCGTCTGTGCTGAGTGTTCGAGTGGACTCGTCAATTAAAGATTCATTTGCCGAGCTGTGCGAAGAACTCGGCATGACTTCGTCCGTTGCGGTCAATATGTTCATGAGGCAGATGTTGCGCGAGCGCTCGCTGCCGTTTGTGCCTTCACTCGGTAAAAGCTCTGCGAGCGAAAGCGCCACAGCGGGCATTTTGGATACCGCTCAGATTGAGTCCGCCGTCCGCGAGGCAGCCAGCCCGATTCCCGCCATCAAAACCGTGATCCTATTTGGATCGTATGCCCGTGGCGAGGCGCGTGCAGATAGTGATATCGACTTGCGCCTCGAAGTCGATCGCGAGCAGGGCTTTGGTCTTTTTGCGTTGTCGGCGTTTGGCGAGGCAGTGCGCAAGGAAACCGGGAGGCAGGTTGATCTCGTCTCGAGTGATCATCTTGATGACGATCTTGCCGCGGTAATCGAGCGCGAAGGAGTGATCCTTTATGATCGCGCGTAAGTCAGACAGCCTGTTCGCGCACGTTTTTTGAGCGCTTGATACGCTTTAACCCTGCGGAAACATTTTTCTGCGATAGTATCTGCGATATAGACCAGTCGAAACCCGCCCGAAAGAAAGGGGAGCGACATGAACCAGCAGAACATCGATTACGTACTCCGCTCCGTAGAGCAGCGTGACATCCGCTTTGTGCGTCTGTGGTTTGTCGACATTCTCGGCCGTCTCAAGAACTTTGCCATTAGCCCCGAGGACCTCGAGGTCGCATTTGAGGAGGGCATTGGCTTTGACGGCTCGGCCATCGAGGGCTTTGCCACGCCCGAGGAAGCCGACATGCTCGCATTCCCCGATGCTTCGACCTTCCAGATCCTGCCGTGGCGCCCGAGCCACAACGGCGTCGCCCGTGTGTTCTGCGACGTGTGCACCCCCGATTGCAAGCCGTTTGCCGGCGATCCGCGCGACGCCCTGCGCCGCATGTTTCACAAGGCCGAGAAGGCTGGCTATCTGCTCAACGTGGGTGCCGAGCTGGAGTATTACTACTTCCCCGACGAGCACACCCCCGAGCCGCTCGACAACGTGGGCTACTTCGATCTTTCGGTGAGCGACGCCGCTCGCGACCTGCGCCGCAACACGGTCCTCACGCTCGAGAAGATGTCCGTGCCCGTGGAGTACACCTTCCACGCCGCCGGTCGCTCACAGCACGGCATGAGCCTGCGCCATGCCGAGGCCCTGAGTATGTCCGACGCCATTACCACGGCCAAGCTCATCATTAAGCAGCAGGCTTACGAGAGCGGCTGCCACGCCTCCTTTATGCCCAAGCCGTTGGCGGGCGAGGACGGCAGCGCCATGTTTTTGCATCAGTCGCTGTTCGACCATGACGGCAACAACGTCTTTTGGGGCGAGGGCGACGAGAGGTACCATCTCTCCGACGTCGCCAAGCACTACATGGCCGGCATCCTGGCACACGCGCGCGAGATCAGCGCCATCACCAACCCTACGGTCAACTCCTACAAGCGCATTACTACCGGCGGCGACTCCGTGCCGCAGTACGCCACGTGGGGCCTGCGCAACCGCGCGAGCATGATCCGCATTCCGGTCTACAAGCCCGGCAAGCAGCTGTCCACGCGCATCGAGCTTCGCAGCCCCGACCCCATGGCCAACCCGTACCTGGTCAACGCCGTCACGCTGGCGGCCGGTCTCGACGGCATCGAGCGCAAACTGGAACTCCCGCCCGAGGCCACGGCCGAGACGCTCAAGCTCACCGACCGTCAGATGGTCGAGGCCGGCTACACGCCGCTGCCGCGCTCGCTCAAAGAGGCGCTCGACGTATTTGAGGACTCGCAGTTTATGAAGGATGCCCTCGGTGAGCACATCCACAGCTTCTTCCTTAAAAAGAAGCGTGACGAGTGGCATAAGTTCGAATCCACGATCACCGAGTGGGAGATCAAGCACTACCTGGCGAACTCCTAATCGCGCTGGCTTGTCCCAGTACGATTGAGCTCATTTCTTTGGAGGCCGATATGTCCGAAAAGAGTGCCCTGTTCATGGCGCGCACGACGCGCTTCCACGAGTTTGCCCGCAGCTTGACGACTACCCTGGGTGTCGAGGTGAGCCTGGCCACCCCCGATTCGCCGACTGCGGCGCACGACTTCGACCTGCTGATTCTCGATTCCGATGGCATCCGTAGCGACCGCATCGATCAGATCGCCAAGTGGCTTGACGATCGCGGCGGCGTTCCCATGCTGGTGATCGTCGACGACGAGGCGCTCGGCACCCTGCGCCTGCCCAATCACGCGCATGCCGACTTTGTATGCCCCACGGCGACGCCCAACGAGCTCAAGGCTCGTGCGCAGCGCCTGATGGGCGAGGAGGAGACCGTCACCGCCGACGATGTACTCAACATCGATAACCTCGAGATCAACCTGGCTACCTACCAGGTGACGCTCGATAACGAGCCCATCGACCTGACGCTGATGGAGTACTCGCTGCTGAGCTTTTTGGCCACGCACCCCAACCGTGCCTACAGCCGCGAGGTGCTGCTGCACCGCGTGTGGGGCTTTGAGTACTGCGGCGGCACGCGCACCGTCGACGTGCACATTCGACGCATCCGCTCCAAGGTGGGCCCGCAGATTGCGGCACACATCACCACCGTCCGTGGCGTGGGTTATCTGTTTAAGGACTAGCAAGTAAATAGAGGGCAATGTGAGGGTACCGGAGATTTCACCAGTACCCTTTTCTCGTTTAGGGCGAAAAGAAGACCTTTCACCGATTAAAAGTGTGTCAGTAAAAACAATATCAAACGTATAACACTATCTAGCAAATATCATCTAGTTACCGTATCTCCCTACTACACGGATGGAGGAAGAAATGCGTTATTCGAGAAAGGTGATTGTCGGATTCATAGTGTTGCTTGCCGCCCTGATGTCTCCAAGGTTGGTTTTTGGAGACGACGACTTGGTCCGTGTCACACCGCAAATAGCTGTGGAGCAAGCGCAGGCTTTCTTTGATGATGTATCGGATGAGCCGGTGACCGCTTGTGACCCAGTAAAAATGGTGAATTCCGATGGGGAATCAATCGGGTATATCGTTCGTGCGAAGCGGGATGACGTTAACTATGGCTACGTCGTATTTGATTCAGAGCGATCTTGGTGGATCAGCGAATACTGCTTGGCTCCGAACGCTCTTTTACCTATCGAGAGTGCAAGCGAAGAAATTGCACTCCTCGCATCCTCGGATAACGTCGTTGCGTTAAAGATTGACGAGCTAACTGTTGGCGTTGCCGACTTAGATAAAAACATTGTTTTAGACGCAAGTGGAAAAAAAGTACCAAATAAATTGTCCTCGGGAGGCAATCGCAGCGGATCGCCGGAACATTTCGATGACGTTTTTGTATCTGCCAAGGATTTGTATAAACAGGGATATGTTGTTGATGCGAGCAAAACGGTTTCGGGAATAATAACGCCAACGCAAACAGAAGTTATCAAAGAAACGGGGACTTATGCTTGCGCTGTTTCGGCAATGTTTGCAGTTAGCAGTCACTATGTGACTTTGAACCGCCTTAAATTGTCCGATTTATACTCGGAGCTTTGGAGGCTGTCGGGGACATGGGAAGAAGAAGAAAAGAAATATGATCAAGCGACTGGTCTGTACTTTACTCAAGGCAAGACTTCTCCTGACAAACCCGCTCCGGCCTTAAAGGAGTTTTGTGCAAGACGAGGCAAGGAGCTTGAGACGTCATTCGTTTGGTATCCGTCATGGGATTCCTTTAGGGTGAATACCGACTCGGGGAATCTGAGTATTTTCTCTGGAAGGCTCCGGTCAAATGGCAGCGGGCACGCAATGGCAGTTGTGGGCTACGTGGCAATGCATAACACATACACGAATGCCAAGAAGTACCTGCTTGTTGTTTGGAATGGATGGACAAACCAGCTACAGTTTCTTCCATATGACGTATCAATTTACACGTCTCACGATGGCACATATTGCAAGGGTTGATTGTACTCGTGAACGGCGACAAGTTCATTCGAAGGGCAATGCTCCTATTGGTGCTTTCCTTTGCTTTGCTCACCGCAGCGAGCTTCTTTCTGTTAAGGGCGACTAATGGGGGAGAAAACGACACGGTTGTTGCAGTCGAGGTGCGCGCTCTATCGGATGTTCATAACGGGCAATTTGAGGCGCTTATGCCAAGTGGTTGCCGTAAGAGAATCGATATGCGCCGTAAGTCAAGTTCCGGATATGTCTCAGGGTTGAAAGCAGGTGATAAATGGATTCTAGTTTTTGTGGAAGATAAGGAACTTGACGGGACTGTTCTGTATCCCCATTCAGCTGAGAAAGTCAAATCAAGTAGACAAGGGGAATGAAGAATGATTGATAGAAAGCAGTTCTTAGGTCTGATGGCGGGGGCTCCTATTTTGATGCGAGCCGGGATGGCAGAAGCCGTGGAGTTGCCGGACGCTCAGAAGCGATTGACGCTCGTGGTCGACACGGTGGTCAGAGATGAAAATGGCAATGAAAAAACGCGAACAAGAAGCAGAGAGACTATTTTCACGCCAGAGAGCAAAACTGTGTCTGCCGACGCTATGGCCGGTGATGTCATAACAATCCAGAGGGAATCAGATGAAACGTTGCCGCTGCTTGCCAAGATTGAGCTCACAGTCGCTTATTATAACGATAAAACAGAAATTGAGATTCGTTCCGGAAAGTACTCGATAGTCCAAATCGATCCGCTTGTGATGTATGCAAACGCTTGGTATGCGCTCATGCAGAAAGATAAATATGTGATGAACTACTTCGCAGAAGGCGAAGCATCATATGAAACGGGGTGGGGGCCAACGCCATACGACGCGGAGAAGGATAAGTGGACGTGCGGATCAGGCATGGGCGCGACGATTACGGACTTCATTAACGATTCAACATATAGCTTTGCTATCGACTGTTATATCGAATAGACATGACGGCATAAAACGAATTGGCCTATAAGCATGTCATTACTTAAGCAAAGCTGAAATCTTGGCATCTAGTGCTCGGGACTGCCCAGCTTGGGGTACAACTCAACGTGAACAATGATGGCCCGCCACATGTTTGGCGGGCCTTTGGTTATTTGACGAAAGGATCGCAGCTATGAGCGAGTACGATTCCCAGCGTCCCCAGGATGCGGGCAACGCCGGCGAGACCCAGCAGCAGCCGCGCGTGCAGGTGGAGTCGACGCCTGCCGATGGCAGTAACATTCCTTACGTGCAGGCCTACGACACGCAGACCGGAAAGCCGCTGGGCAGCCAGCAGGTTGTAAACAAGCACACCGTGGTCAAGACTAAGACCAAAAAGCTGCCGATCTTTATTACGGCGCTCGCCGGCTGTGCATGCGGCGCCCTGCTGGTCATTGCGCTCATTATGAGTGGCACGCTCAACATTGGCAGCGGAAAGAATGCCGTGACGGCGGGTGCTTCGGGTTCATCGACGCAAAAGATTACGATCGACTCCGAGGACACCACGCTGGCCGAGGCCGTCTCTGCCAAGGCGCTGCCCTCCGTGGTTTCCATTACCGCCACTTCGAGCGGCGGCCAGAATGGCTCGCTTTCGCAGTCTGCCGACGAGTCGGACGGCTCGGGCAGCGTCGGTTCGGGCGTTGTGCTCGATACCGAGGGCCACATCCTCACCAACAACCACGTGGTCGATGGCTATGACCAGTACGTGGTGACCATGGACGACGGCACCACCTACGAGGCCGAGTTCGTGGGCAACGATGCTTCGAGCGACCTAGCCGTCATCAAGCTCAAGGATGCTGACGCCTCTAAGCTCACGCCGATCGAGATCGGCGACTCTTCCAAGCTCAACGTGGGCGAGTGGGTCATGGCGATCGGCTCGCCGTTCGGCAACGAGCAGTCTGTCTCCACGGGTATCGTGTCGGCGCTGTATCGCTCCACGGCCATGAGCTCTACCAACGGTAACACCATCTATGCCAACATGATCCAGACCGATGCCGCCATCAACCCGGGCAACTCCGGCGGCGCGCTCGTTAACGACAACGGTGAGCTGGTGGGTATCAACTCGCTCATCGAGAGCTACTCGGGCTCCAGCTCGGGCGTGGGCTTTGCCATTCCCGTTAACTATGCCAAGAACATTGCCGACCAGATCATCGACGGCAAGACGCCGGTTCATCCGTACCTGGGCGCCACGCTTTCGAGCGTCAACGCGCTCAATGCTCGCACTAACAAGCTGAGCACCGATAGCGGCGCGTACGTGGCAAGCGTCGTCGAGGACGGTCCTGCCGCCAAGGCCGGCATCCAAGAGGGCGATGTCATTACCAAGCTGGGCGACGATGAGATTTCGAGCGCCGATGGCCTGATCATCGCGCTGCGCAGCCACGAGGTGGGCGAGAAGGTCGAGATCACGCTCATGCGCGGCAAGGAAGAGAAGAAGGTTACCGTCGAGCTGGGCTCCGACGAGGAGCTGCAGAACCAGCAGCAGGACGACAGCGCGACCGACACCGGCAACGGCGGTATTACCGACGAACAGCTGCGCCAGTACCTGGAGGAGCTGCTGGGCCAGCAGGGCCAGGGTCAAGGCTACGGTCAGGGTTACTAGCGAGCCGTTTCGCACATATCGAGGCCAGGGGGGCTGTCCCATCAACGTGGGACAGCCCTTTTTTCTTATTGATCCGTTGGGGACGGAGGAAAACGGATCATTTGGAACTGACAGGGGCATGGTTTGATCGCGCGATCCACCCCAGTCTGGCGGCTGCCGATTCGGTGCGGTTCGAGACCGCTATTCGGCCTCATTGCGACCGGTGGTACTCTAGTATCCGTTTGAAATCGAGCGAAGGAGTGCCGCTATGGAGCAATCGAGCCTGTTTGGTGACGGCGTGGACATCGATACCGAAACGCCCGCGAGCACGGATACCGCCGTACCGGCCGATGCCCGTGCCCAGGCGGCAGCGCGTGCGGCCGAGCTGCGCCACGAGCTCGATTACCACGCCTATCGCTACTACATGCTCGATGCGCCCGAGATCACGGACGCCGCCTTTGACAAGATGCTCGTTGAGCTGCAGGAAATTGAGGCCACCTACCCCGACCTGGTGACGCCCGACAGCTATACCCAGCGCGTGGGCGGGTACGTGAGCGAGCAGTTTACGCCGGTCACGCATATGGCGCGCATGTATTCCATGGACGATGCCATGGATCTGGACGAACTCGACGCGTGGCTCCAGCGCACCGAGGATGCGCTCGGTGCCGGCAGCGTCACCTATACCTGCGAGCTTAAGATCGACGGCCTGGGCGTGGCGCTTACCTACCAAAACGGCACCTTCGTACGCGCAGCCACACGCGGCGATGGCACCACGGGCGAGGACGTGTCGCTCAACGTCCGTACCATCAAGGATGTGCCCATGCACCTGTCCGAGCCGGCGCTCGCCCACATGGGCGCCGACCGCGAGCGCACCATCGAGGTCCGTGGCGAGGTCTATATGCCCAAGGGCAGCTTTGTGCGCCTGAACGACGAGGCCGATGCCGAGGGGCGCGACCCCTTCGCCAACCCGCGCAACGCTGCCGCCGGCAGCCTGCGCCAAAAGGACCCCAAGGTCACGGCGCGCCGCGATCTCGCTACCTTTATCTATGCCATCGCCGATACCGATCCGCTGCACGTCCACAGCCAGCGCGAGTTCCTCGATTGGCTGCGTAGCGCCGGCTTTAGCGTCAACCCTAACGTGGCTCGCTGTGCCACACCCGCCGAGGTCCACGAGTTCTGTGCCCAGGCGCTCGAACACCGCGGTGACCTGGACTACGACATCGACGGCGTGGTCGTAAAGGTCGACAGCTTCCAGCAGCAGCTCGACCTGGGCTTTACCGCCCGCGCACCGCGCTGGGCCATCGCCTTTAAGTTCCCGCCCGAGGAAAAGCAGACCGTCCTGCGCGAGATTCGCATCCAGGTGGGCCGCACCGGTGTGCTCACACCGGTCGCCGAGTTCGACCCGGTGACGGTTGCCGGCTCCACCATCGCGCGCGCCACGCTGCACAACATCGACGAGATCCGTCGCAAAAACGTGCGCGAGGGCGACACTATCATCGTGCACAAGGCGGGCGACGTGATTCCCGAGGTCGTAGGTCCGGTGCTCGATAAACGCCCGGCCGATTCGGTCGACTGGCACATGCCCGAGGTCTGCCCCGTGTGCGGTAGCCCCGTGGTCCACGAGGATGGCGAGGTTGCCTACCGCTGCGTGTCCATCGACTGTCCCGCACAGCTCAAGGAGCGCCTGCTTCACTGGGTAAGCCGCGGCTGCATGGACGTCGACGGCCTGGGCGACGAGATCGTCGACAAGATGATCGCTGCCGGCCTGATCCACGATGTCGCGGACTTCTACCAGCTCACGGTCGACGACATCGCAGGCCTGGACACAGGGCGCGTGTACGCTAGCTCCAACAGCAAAAAGGGCGTCAAGAAGGGCGACCCCATCCCGGTGGGCCTCAAGACGGCCGAGAAAATCATCGCCGAGCTCAACAAGTCCAAGAGCCAGCCGCTCGGTCGCGTGCTGTTTGCCCTGGGCATCCGCCACGTGGGCAAGAGCGTGGGCGAGGTCATCGCCGAGCGATTCCTGTCGATTGATAAGCTCATCTTGGCGAGTGAAGAGGACATCGCCGAGTGCGAGGGCATCGGTCCCAAGATTGCGGCGAGCGTCAAGCAGTTCCTGGCCGTGCCCGAAAACCTTGCCGTGCTGGAGCGTTTGCGCCAGGCGGGTCTGTCGCTCGAGGTCGACTTGGGCGCCGCGCATGCACAAGCCGCAGCCGACGCGGGCGTGGCGGGCGAGCTCGCCGATGCACAACCGCTCGCGGGTCTGACCTTCGTGCTCACCGGCACGCTCGTCAACCGCACCCGCGACGAGGCAGGCGCGGCGCTCAAGGTGCTCGGCGCCAAGGTCTCGGGCAGCGTGTCCAAGAAGACGAGCTATCTGGTTGCCGGCCCCAAAGCGGGCTCCAAGCTCACCAAAGCCGAGCAGCTGGGCGTACCCGTGCTGGACGAGGACGCCCTCGAGCAGATCCTGGCGACTGGTCAGGTGCCGGAGGCTTAAGGCGTCGATAACCAAATTGAAGAACCGCCCGGAAGCACGATGCCTTCCGGGCGGTTCTTACTTTGCTGGGGCAACCGGCACCGTGATCTGCGTCACGTAGGTTGCCGGGTCGTCGCTGATGATGTCATCGATCAGGGCAATCTCGCGTTGCCCCGCTACGCCACCAACTTGTCAAAAGCCCCGCGGCGGTTGAGCACGGTAAACGCGACAACGCAAATGACCGCCGACAAAATCGATCCGCACGGCGAGGCGATGCCCATGGGAAACAACGTGTCGGAATAGGCGTTCGACAGCAGCCATGCACCGGGTACGCGAATGAGTACCACAGCCAGCACGTTGTGCGCAAAGCCGATGTAGCTCTTGCCATACGCAGCGAAAAAGCCGCTAAAGCAAATGTGGATGCCGGCAAAGATCGCGTCGAAAATGTAGCTGCGCATATAGCCGGTACCGGCGGCGACTACTGCAGCGTCCTTGGCAAAAAAGCCGATAAACGCCGGCGCCACCAGCCACATCAGCACCGTGATCAGGCAGCCGTACACCACCGAGATGGTCATGGCATCCTTGAGCACCTGACGCGCGCGGTCGCCCTTGCCCGCGCCGGCGTTTTGCGCCGTGAGCGCGCTGACGGTAGCGCCCATAGAACTCGGCACGATAAACAAAAAGCTGATCATCTTTTCGACCAGGCCCACGGCGGCGGCGTCGACCAGGCCGCGGTGGTTGGCGATGACGGTGATGAACATAAACGCCACCTGGATGCAGCCGTCCTGCACGGCCACGGGCACGCCGATCTTAAGAATGCTGCCGAGCACCTCGGGCTGGGGGCGCAGGTCGCTGCGCTTAACGTGGATGTTTGTGCGACGGCTCTTGAGCCACACGAGCGCGAGAGCCACGCTCGCCGTCTGCGCGATGACTGTGCCGAGTGCCGCGCCTACGGGGCCGAGCCCCATGTGGCCGATAAACAGAAAGTCGAGCGCGATGTTGATGATGCATGCCACGCCAATCACGTACATGGGCGAGCGCGAATCGCCTAGGCCGCGAAAGATGGCCGAGAGGATGTTGTACGCGGCGATAAAGGGAATGCCGATAAAGCAAATGCGCAGGTAGGCGGCGGTGCCTTCGACCGCCTCGGCCGGCGTGCCAATGAGTGCCACAATCTGCGGGCACAGTGCGAGCAAGGCAGCGGCCAGCACCACCGAGACACCCATAAACAGCGTGATGGTGTTGCCGATGGCGGTCTCGGCGCGATCGAAGCGGCGCGAGCCCACGGCGTGGCCGACGATGACCGTCGTTCCCATGGCCAGACCCACGAGCGTCACGGTAATGATATAGAGTGTCTGCGCGCCGTTGCCCACAGCGGTGATGCCGGCAGCGCCGCTAAACTGCCCCATCATGTACAGGTCGGCCATGCCGTAGAGCATCTGCAAAAAGTAGGAGAGCATATAAGGCAGGGCAAAGACCGCGATGGTCTTGAGGACATTGCCGCGTGTAAGGTCGTGTTCCATGGGCGGGGCTTTCTGGCTGG
>URKH01000059.1 GCA_900548255.1 uncultured Collinsella sp.
TGTCAGCTTGGGAAGCTGATGCCTTACCACTTGGCGATGCCCGCTTGTGTGTTGGCTAGTATAACGCGGTTGTCTTGTTCGATACAAGGGTGTCGATGCTTGTTTTAGCTGTGGAGAATCTTTTGAAAACTACGCCAATTGTGGAGATGAGGACCTTTGTCTTTCTTTCCTTACTATCTTTTACCTGCGCCTTTATCTGATTGTTGTATTTGAGCCCGGTTTGTCAGAAATCGGGCAAGCTTTTGGTCAGCTTCTGGTACTTACCCGCATGAACCATGGCGGTAGCCTCATCCCAAGCGCCGCGGCCTCCCCGTGCGGCGCACGAGGGATAAGGAGCAGCCATGTCCAACGCACCCACGCACTCTGTCCACAGCGCAATCGCAACAGGTCCGCTGCTCCTGCTCCTCTTTTTTCTGATCGGCTGCTTGGCCCCAGAGGCCGCACTCGCCGTCGACGGGAGTGACGCCCTTAATTTCCGCACCATAAGCGACGGCTGCGGCCCCTTCGGTGTCGGTAAATACGAGGCACAGGACACTTCGATTTCGTACTGCATGAATCAAGACTGCCCCGGCCCCAGCAAGCCGGGAGGACCATGGCGCACATACAACCAGGGCTGGACATGGCTTGATGACGAATTTGCCGCCATCGTCTGTCACGGATACCCCTCCAGTACGTCCTTTGGCGGCCGCACTCTGTCGCCCGATCTCGCCCGTGCCGCCACCCAGATTGCCGTTTGGATGCTCAACGGAACCACGCGCCCCGACGGCACCTATTCGTATACAAACAGCAAGGGAGTTGCCAGGAGCGGTAGGTTTTACGAAAACGCCGAGGCCGTAGCGGCTGCACGTTGGCTCTACGACAGCGCTAAGTCCGGATCCATTAAGGCGACCCCACATCGAGCCAGGCGTTATCACGGCCCGGTCTCGGGCGAGGGTCGACACCAGGACATGCTCTATGTTCTGCCCGCCGTCTCCGTATCTTTCCAAAAACAATCGTCCCAGGCTGACATCACCGCCGGTAACGACACCTACAGGCTCGGTGGCGCAACCTTCGATATCTTTGAAAGTGCAGGCGATGCACGTGTCGGCACGATCCAGACGGACGAAAACGGGCATGCACAAGCAACGCTTTCGCCCAATACGGCATATTACCTGGTCGAAACCAAAGCCCCGGCAGGCTATATCCCTCGAAGCGACCGAATAGCCTTCACCACACAAAACAGCGGCGAACATGTCACCGTCAACGAGCAGCCCGGCACCATCACCTTGCGTATTGTAAAAATCGATGCCGCCACGGATGCTGGTGCCCAAGTTGGGGCGTCGCTTGCGGGCGCTGAATTCACCTGCGTCTCGCAATCAACTCCCGGCTGGACTCGCACCCTTACGACCGACGAAAACGGACGGGCGATTCTCAACGACGTTCCTCTGGGCACCTTTACCATCTACGAATCGAAAGCGCCCGAGGGCTACCTGATTTCAAACGACTGTTGGAGCTACACCGTCGGTGCCGAGCAACTCGGAGATACGGGCATCGTTGAGCTCGAAAGCCGTATTCCCAACATCCCCATCGCCTTTGACCTTGAAATCTCGAAGTTTAAGGACCATGGCAATAACGACGAGTCCGGCCTTGAGCAGCCGGCGGGAGGCGTCGTCTTTGAAGTTGTCAGCAATAGCTCCCAGCAAGTCGTCGGCACGTTGACCACAAACGTTTACGGCTTTGCCTCCACCAAAGACCAGCCCGAAGCATGGTTTGGCGCAGGCAAGCGACCCGCCGGCGCTCACGGTGCCATTCCATACGACCGCGCGGGCTACACCGTTCGCGAGGTTGTAGAAACGGTCCCTGAGGGATTTAAGCAAGCAGGAGAATGGACCATCACAGCAGAGCAGACCGCAGACGGCGCCGAGCTTCAGTACATCATTGACAACCATGCCCTATCGACACACCTTCAAATCGTAAAGCGCGATGCTCAGACCGGCGGCACCGTACCACTTGCCGGCTTTACGTTCCAGCTGCTCGATAGCCACCACGAGCCCGTCTCGCAAACATGTTGGTATCCGGCCCACAATGTAATGAATACCTTCACAACCGATACAACCGGCGCCGTCACGCTGCCCGAATCACTTAATCCCGGAACATACTACGTGCACGAGACATCGGCCAAGGAACCGTATCTGCGCGGAGAAGACCTGGAGATAACGATTCCCGCCGACAGGAATCTGACACCGGTCGCCGTCGCCTCGTTCTATGATGACGCCGCAACCGGAAGCATCGAAATCATTAAGACGGATGCCGTAGATGGGCACGCCCTCGCTGGAGCCACGTTTGACATCCGCGCTAGCGGCGACATCGTGCGAACCGACGGCAGCATCGTTGCCCTGGATGGCGAAACCGTCGCCGCCGTTACAACCGACGAACAAGGGCATGCGCGAGTCGACCATCTTTCGCTGGGATGCGGTACCGCCACCTACGAGGTCGTCGAGACACAAGCGCCCGAAGGTTATCTGCTCAACCCGACCCCGCATACTGTGAAGTTGTCGTACGCTGACCAGCAAACGCCCGTGATCGGTGTGCACCTTGACGTTTCCAACGACTACACCAAGATCGATATCTCCAAAGTCGACGCATGCGGAGGTCAGGAAGTGACAGGCGCCGAGCTTGTCCTCTGCGACTCCAATGGCAACGAAATCGATTCTTGGACTTCATCCGGCAAACCGCATCACATTGAGCACCTTTCACCCGGCACCTACACCCTGCGCGAAACGATGTCCCCGCGTATCTACGACCTTGCCGAAGAGATAACGTTTGAAGTAAAGGCCACGGGAGAAGTTCAAACCATGGCAATGAAGGATACCCCCATCGAGATCAGGGGAAGCGTCGATAAGCGCCAAGAGATCGCACAGCCAGTCGTAAGCAAACTCGTTGCCAACGGCGACGGTAAAAACCGAGCCAAAGCACGGGCCAATACGCAAGGCACCTTCTGCTATACCATCGACGCCAAAAATGAGTCGAGCACCTGGGTCGACGAGTTGACCATCACCGACGACCTCGAGTGCGCCAAAGATGGCGCAGCGAAACTTGTTGCCGTTGAAACCCCTATTGCGGTCGGCGATCTAAACGGGCTGTGCAACGTGTGGTATCGAACGTCCCCAGCAGGAACAAGCGACACGGGCAAGCAGGTCAATGCAACGCTTGACGACGGGCACAGCAATCCTTGGCTCGAAACGGAAGAGGTTACAAAGCTGCTGGGCGACGATGCGCGTCTCGTCGATTACGACGGGTGGCACCTATGGAAAGCGGATATCCCGACGGACAAGTCCGTCACGCTCGATACGAAAGAGATTGATCTTGCAGACAACGCCGTCATCACGGGCATCCGTTTTGAATACGGTGCGGCAGCCGCCGACTTTACAACCAGAAGCGAGGCGGGCTCTTGGACCCGGGATGACCTTAAAGACGAACACGACGATCTTGACGATGCCAAGACGGCCCTTAACTCGGATGCCCGAGGCGCAGTCGTGCATATGCAGGCAACGTCGTCCTATACGCCCCAAACCGCACTTGCCAACAGCGCGCGCGTCGATCTTTGCCGCAACGGCGGTGGCGATAAACTCGAAGCGCATGATGAGGACCGCGTCATCCAACGATGCGCCCTGCCTCAGAACCTGCCGGCAACGGGATCTGTTGCCGTCGCCGCATGCATCACCGCACTCCTGACATCGGGCACTGCAGCCATATGGTTCGCTCGCCTTAGGTCAGCCACAAGGAAGCACTAGCACGATAAAAAAGCGGGCGAGCCAGTCTCCCGGCTCGCCCGCCTTGGGCATAAACGATGAATCGGCTATTCAGCAGATGACGAACCGCCATCGATGGCTGCCTGATCGGACTCGGAAATACCGTCGGCACCCAAACTTTGCTCTTGCTCCACCTCTTCGTTCATTGTTGTCTCGGGCGTCGAGCCCTTAACGCCAACGACATACGCGGCCCCAAAGCCCAATGCGATTGCGATCAGGGTCAAGATCAGATAGATGGGCCAATGGCGCTTGATGTACGAAAACACGCTGACTCCTTAGCGGATCTGTCTACGAACGACGAATGACCTCGGTCACGACCTCGGACACCGTAGCAATATTGGTCGGATTGACGTTGTACGGCAGGTCATCCTCGGTGCGAGCGCAGGCAAGGCGCGGGCCGTCCACACCGGCGATCGTAAGGGCGCGACGGCTCGCCTCGAGCGCTGCGGATGCATCGGTTTTTGCATAGGGCATCTCGAACGTACCGCAATCGACGTGGAACGACTTGCACACCTTGCTGACAAGATTCATGATGCGGCGATCGCCCTTAAAGAGCTGCTGCTCGCCCTCGACCGTTACCATCGAAAGCCTGCCGGCACCGATAGACTCGAGGTTGATGAAGAACACACCGCGGAGCTTGTCACGATGCGAGGCCAAAAAGGCCCTCATGCCGGCGCCGTCGCAATCTGACGCGCCCGTTGCGACGAACCAGATATCGTGGCCGAGTAGCTCATCGTCACCCATGGAGGCAACGGCCGAGAGCATATCCTCGGCAGAAGCACCATCGGAGGAGGTGGCGCCACCCTTCCAACCGTCGTCATCCTCGAAGTTATCCCACGAGCCAATGCCGCGGCCAGACTTCTTGGCATCGTAATCGTCCTCGACGCCCAGCCAGTCGCTCATGCTGTCCTGCTCGTTCTTCTTTTTGCGACCGAACAAGCCACCCAGGCCACGCTTCTGCGGCTTGGCGCCCGTCGAAACAGGAGCCGAGATGGTCTCGAGCGGTTGTGCGCCCGAGGAGATGGGCATGGGGGTCGCGACCGGTGCCGATGTGGGCTCGGGGCCCTGCGCCGTCGCAAAGGGATCATTTGTCTGTGCCGAAGGATCGGGAAGATCGAACAGCGACGTGCGGGACGCGACGTTGGCCTGTTGCATCGAAGGCAGCGACGGATCGGGGACCGAGGCCAGCGGCGACGAAGAGGGTGCAGGCGCGGAGGCCGGATCGGGGATATTCATCTGCTGGCGCGGAGGCACCTGAGACGAAATCTGCGCCATGAGGGAGTCAACCGTCTCGTCCTGCGTGGGAGCGACATTGGCCACCGTGGCGCCGGGATCGCTCGGCGCGGGCATGGTAAAGATCTGCGTAGAATAAGGCCTGGACACATCCGTCTTGGGAGCCTCGTCAACCGCAGGGGACTCCTGCTCCATCGCAGGAGCCTCGACCTGCTCGGGCGCGCTAGCCTCAACGGAATCGGCCTCGTCGATAACCGAATCATCGGCGGCGTCCTGGGCATCATCGGAGATGGGAAGGGGCTCGGCAATTGCGGTGCCCTGCTTCTCAAACGTCATCGTGGCATCAAATGACATGGTGCTATCAACCGGCTGCTGCGCACCAAAGGACGTCGTAGCCTCGGCAACGTCAGCGGACGTCGGCTGCTGCGCATCAAAGGACGTCGTGGCGTCGGCGACATCGACAGGCTCCGACTGCTCGGCCTCGCTCTGCTCGAACTCCTGTGCCGCACGCTCACGCTCGGCCTCGGCGGCCTGCTGCTGGGCGATGGCCTCCCGCTCGGCGGCCTCGCGGGCAGCGGCGCGCTTTTCCTCAAAGTCATCGACGAACTTCTTGCCCTTCGCAAAGGCACCCTTAAAGAAGCTAGAAGCGCTGGCACCAATCGAGGAGAACGCGGAAGCGATATCGGCATGGGGCGTTGTCGAGGGAATCTCGGCCGAGAAATCGGTGTCACTCTCATAGGACACGCGCTGCGGATACTCGTCATAGTCTTCGTCGGCGGTCTCGTCTTCAACCTGTGCCGGAGCGGCAGGCGCCAGAATATCCAGACCGGCTGCAGAATCGAGCGCGGGCTTTGCGTCAGACTCCGCGGCAGCAACAGGGGCAGCGACCGGCTCGGCGGGAGCAACAGCCGTATTCGCCGCGGGCGCAGGCTCCTGTGCAACGGGAGCAGGCTCCGGCTCAAACGTCGGCTCCTCGCCCTCTTCGTAATCGAGCGTGCAGGACTCGGGCAGCATGCCAAGCGCACGGATGGCATCCGAACCAAAGCGGATATTGCCAGCGGCATTGCGATAGAGTTTGGGCTTGGGCTCGGCAACTTCGACCACCCCGGGCTCCTCCGCCGGCTCGGTGGTGGACTTTTCCTCGGTGGACACTTCGGCCTGGGCAGTCTGGTCTTGAGCCTCGGGCGCGATAACGCCGATCAGCGTCTCGTCGGCAGAGGCACCCTCAAAACCATCGATCTGCCCATCAAAAGCCTCTTCCTGCTCGGGCACATCGTCAGGCGCCACCGGCTGGCCAAACTCGTCCTCGTCGTAGGAAGGTTCCTCATATTCAATGGTGTTGCCGTAGTCGTTTTGCTGCTGGGCCGCGGCATACTCGGCCGCCGCGCGCGCCATTTCCTCGGCGCGACGCTTCTGCTCGCCGAAATAGGTATCGAATGGAATGTCGTCGGGGAACTCGTTTTCGCCCTGATAGGGGGCAACGTTGTCCATGACACCGAGCATGGCGGCAACAGAGGACTTGTTGCACACCGCGCCAGACGTGTAGGGAAGCACAAAACGGTTGGAGATGATATTGGCGGCGTTGGCCAGTGCCACAAGGGAGGCCAGAATCGCGACAACCCACAGCAGTACCTTGAGCACGCCGGGAAGCGGCAGGATACGCAGGATGGCGACAGCCGCGGGTGCGACCGTGGCGACAGGCAGGAGCTTGGCGATAAGCGCGCGATACGGAGCGTAGGGCTCGCGAGCAAGGAGCTCGGCGCGGGGAGAATCATAGTGCGCCACCACGACGACCGGGCGGTTGCGCGGAGACGCAAGCGGGCCCGAGGCCTTGTGATAGGCGATGACATTTTGGCTCACACCGGTCTTCCCCAGGCGCGAAACCACGGGATGCCCCGTGCGCTCGAGCACGTAGAGCACGGCACCGACAATGGCCAGCAAGGTGCCGACCAAGCCGATACCGCCGCCGATGCCCATCAGCAGGGCGCCGGCAAACGCCAGAATACCGGTAACGGCAAACGCCAACCTGCTGGGCGCGGGAGCATTAAATTCCTGCACCTCGGGGTCAAAGCCGTGGTTGCGGAAAATCTGAGCGATATCCTCAGCAGCCAGGCGCTCTTCTTCACTGCACGCCGGCGTAATGCCGGTGTTCTGCAGCAGGTGGTTAATATAGTTCTGGGTGTTCGCCATGTGCGCTCCACATCCATAATCCGACAAATAGGCCCAATGCATGCACATTAGAACCGTATATAGTCGAAAGTATACCCCGAGCGAGCGCAAACGACCGAATTCGGGGCATCTTAACGCCGCGAGCGGACAAGGATATAGCCTAATCTCCATATCGGACTAAAATCATGGCATCAAACGACCTTCTCATGCGAGGATTCTATGACGGCAATCGACGCGACCGCGACAATTAAAAAGGGGGCACCCGAGCCCGGTTTCGATAAAACGGCTCAGCGCATCCTCAACCTTTTCTTTGTGCTCAACAGTTCTCCCGAACCGCTGACGACCGAGCAAATCGTCCTGGATTCCGATTTGGGGTACGGCTCGGGCAATATCGACTCAGACAAGCGCAAGTTCCGCCGCGATCGCGACAAGCTGCTCGAACGCGGCATCGTTATCAGGGAGGTTCGTGCTGCCGGAGCGCAGGAAACCGAGGAGAGCGCGTGGACGATCGACCGCGAGCACACGTTTGCCGCGGGCGGTCTCATCACCGCAGACGATGCCGACATCCTGCTCAACGCCATCGACCAGACACTCGCGGCAGGCTCATCCACCTTTGCCGCGCCGCTTGCCGACATTCGCTCCAAGATTGCCTACCTCACCGGCATGTCGGCGGTAGACGAAGCACCGATCCGCCGCTCTCCCACCGTCGATGCGGTATGGAGCGCCTTTGCCGAGCGATGCGCGCTGCGATTTTTATATCAGAACGGACGCGGTGAGCAGAAAGAGCGTACCGTCTGCGTCTACGGCATGTTCGAGCGCGAGGGCGTTGCGTACTTCTGCGGCCTCGACAATGCCACCGACGACATCAGGACATTCCGCTGCGACCGTATCGTTCGCGCTTGGCGCCCCTCGAAGGCCTACGTTATCCCTGCGGACTTCAACCTCAGCGACTACCTGTTCTTTGAATTCGATTTTGCCGACCGCCCGCCCGTTGCGGCTACGTTCTCGTTCGCCCCGCAGACGCAGATCGATATGATCAACGGCCTCACGCGCGGGCGAGGTGAGCTCGCACACACCGATTCGGGATGGACTTGGACCGTTGACGTGCGAGATCTTGAAGCCGCCGCCTCATTTTGCATGGCCCACGCCATGGACGGCATGAGGCCCATGGCCCCCAAATCGCTCAAGCGGGCGTGGAACCACCTCATTGAAAGGACGGTGCACGAGCATGCCCGTGCGTAAACTCACCAGCGAGCAGAGGCTCTCGCGCGCCATCGACATCATGGAGGCCCTCTACGCCGCCGGCGAGAGCGGCATGACACGAACTGAGATTTGCAGTCGCTTTGACATCACGGGAGTGTCGCTCGACGAGATTCTCGAGATCGTCTCGACGCTCGCGGACCGAGAATCGGGTGCGCGCATCATCTGCGAATGCCACGGCGAGCGTGTGGTCCTCACCGGTGACGCCGGACGTGTGCTACCGCTGCGCTTGAGTACCGCCGAGGGCGCTGTGCTCAACCACGAACTTGAATCGTTGGGGATCGAGCCGCAGACGGCAGCTCGGATTCGACACGCTCTTCTACCCGAAGAGCTCGGCTATAACCAGCGCGTCTTTGACACCGTCAACCACGGGTCGCACTGGCAGCAGCTGAGCTGCGCCATTCAGGACGGCGTTCGCTGCCTCATCTCGTATCGCTCGATGGACGATGCACGGCCACGCGAGCGTCTGGTCGACCCCTTGCGCATTACGGCAAACGGCGACCAAACATACCTGATTGCCTGGGACATCGCAGTCGATGAGCAGCGCACCTATCGCATGGATAAAATCGAGGGACTCACCTTGACGGAAGACTCCGTCGTGCCTCACGCACCGGACGTCGCATCCCTCCACGATTCCCTTGCCCGGACGCAGCGTAGCGCAAAGCTCCTGATGCCATTCGATATGGCGGAGCATCTGGACTGGGCCGGCATCACCCTCATCGAGCGCGGCGGGGCAGACACGGCAACGGTAACCGTGCATTACGGCTCCGAGCGTTGGCTACTGAGCCAGATAATCGCAGCGGGCGGAGCCATCCGCATCTTGGATAACCCCACCCTGTCAAAGCGTCTGTGCGATATGGCAAAAACTCTCGTCTGTCCGCTTTAGCGCCGCCGCTCGTGGCGTGCGCGCCACAGTTGCAGATAGTGCCCGATCTGCGCCGATTCGATGCGCTGGTAGGAGCTCGTGGGCAGCGACGTTAAGAACTTCTTGCCATAGCCCTTCGTCACCAGGCGAGGATCCGCCAAGATCAGCACACCGCTATCGGTCGACGAGCGAATCAAACGCCCCGCGGCCTGCTTAACCTCGAGCACCGCCTCGGGCAGCGAATAGCGCGCCCATGCGCGGTCTTCGCGCAGGTTGCGCTCGCACGAGAGCGGGTCCGTGGGGCTCGAGAACGGCAACTTGGGGATGATGACGCAGCGCAGCGTCTCGCCGCTGGCGTCGAACCCCTCCCAAAAGGCCTTAAGCGCAAAGAGCGACGAGGTCGGTTCGTTGATAAAGCGATCGCGCAGACGGCGAGGAGACGAGTTGCGCTGCTGGCAGTTGAGTTCCAGGCCCGCACGAGCCATCTTGGGCTCGACACGGGCGTACAGTTCCTCCATGTCACGCCTGTTGGTGAACAGCGTGAGCACCGAGCCGCCCATGGCAAGATGAGCGTCGACCAGCACACGCTCGAGCGCCGAAAGGTAGCTCTCACGATCGCGCGGATCGGGGATATCCCCAGCCACGACCACGGCCATATTCGAATCGAAGTCGTAGCTCGAATCCAAGTGCAGTGACGATGATGTCGAGGCGCCGATGCGATCGAGGCCGACGGCATGGTTAAAGTGCTCAAAGCTCTTTGAAACCGTCATGGTCGCCGATGCAAAGATAGCCGTGTGAACCTCGGGCAGCCACTCGGTTGCCAAGGCCTCGCCAATGTCGATGCGCTCTGCGGTCATTGACTCTCCGCCGGCACGCAGCCTGCGATTGACTTGCAACGAGTACACGTAATGTTCGTCGGTACCGTCGATGATGAGCTTGAGGTTCTCGGCCAGCTCGTGCAGGCGGCGCGAGATATCACCCAGGTCGACAACAATCTCGGGCTTATCGGCGGCAACGGCTTGTACCAGCGCGTCGACGCTCTTGTCAGCTTGTTCCAATGCGTCGATGGCAGTGTAGGCCGACTGTAAGAAATCATGCCAGTCGTCAGATTCGCGCAGCTCGGGGCCAATCCATAGGTTCGCATTGTCATAGCCCCCGCGGGCACGGCGGCCAAGCTCGCGAACGCCGTCAAACACATCGGCAATCGCCATGCTCGCACGCACGACCGTCGACGTCGCCTTGGCGGTAAGACCCAGGTAGAGCGTAGAGCCCTCCGAGGTTGCCAAATCGCGGGAAACCTGGCTCAGCGCACCGGTGCTCGAGCCACCCAGGCGCTCAAACAGAACGCGCGATTCATCCGCCGATACCACGCGCGCCCATTGACGGCGTGCCTCGCGCTCGATGGAGTGGGCCTCATCGATCACCCAGTGACGAATCGGAGGCAAGATTCTGCCCTCGGCCGCAACATTGCGGAACAACAGGGAATGGTTGGTGACCACCACATCGGCATGAGCCGCGCGACGGCGGGCACCGTGGACCAGGCATTTATCAGGGAAAAACGGGCATAGGCGACGGGCGCACTCGCGCGACGCCGTCGTAAAGTCGGGACGGTTGACGCTGCGCCAGCGAATGCCGAGCGAGTCGAGGTCGCCATCGGCCGACTGACACACGTACGCCATGATGACCGCGACTGCCGTAAGCGTGTCGGCAGGATCACGCTTGGTCGTAATTTCGACTTGGCCGCGGCTCATGCGCTCAAGCTTGCGCAAGCATGGATAGTGGTCATAGCCCTTGAGGGCGCAAAACGATAGACCTCCGTCCAGCTGCTCGGCAAGTTTGGGCAGCTCATGATACATGAGCTGGTCGGCAAGATTATTCGATTTAGTCGCGATACCGACCGTGATGTTGTTGCGGCGCGCGGCCTCAGCAAAAGGCACCAGGTAAGCCATCGATTTGCCGACGCCCGTCCCCGCCTCAATCACGCGATGCGTTCCCGTAACGAGTGCGTCACGGACCTCGAGCGCCATCGCGATCTGTTCATCGCGCGGCTCGTAGGTGGGATACATGCGATTGACCAGGCCGCCCGGGGCATAGTCCGCCTCGATTTCCTCGCGGCTCGGCATCTTAAGGACCGGAAGCTCGTCCGCATCAACGCGATCATCGGCCCGATCGGCCTTGAGTACGTTGGCGCGGGCGGCGCTGAGAGAGAAGATGGAACCGGGGTTCTGCCCCGCCAAGAATGAGAAGATGGGACGATAGGACCAGGGTACGTCGGGGTGCATGTCGGCCAGGCGCGCCATTAAGCCCTGAGGCAAGTCGGTGAGTGCCACGAGCAACACGCGCCACACACCACACAGGGCGTCGACATCGGCGTTGGCGCGGTGCGACACCGAGTCGCAGCCAAACAGGTCGGCCATGAAAGACAGCTTATGCGAGGCCAGGCGCGGAAGCGCGATGCGCGACAGCGCCAGCGAATCGATCCAGATGTCGCTGACGTTGACACCGCCCTTGACCGACTCGATAAACGAACGGTCGAAGGTGGCGTTATGTGCGATCACCGGGCAGCCGCCGACAAATTCAGCGAGGGCGGCCACGGCCTCGACGGCCGATGGGGCATCCACCACATCGGCGTTTGTAATGCTCGTGAGCTCGGTAATCTCGGTGGGAATCAGCTGCTTGGGATGCACGAAGGTATCGAACCGATCGACAACCTCGCGGCCAGAAAGGCGAGCCGCCGATATCTCGATAAGCTCGTTGTCCTGCACCGAAAGACCCGTGGTCTCGGTATCGAGGACGATAACATCTTCTTCGATGAGACCAAACGCTTGGGTTTTGGCGCGCTCGGCAAGCGTGGCATAAGAATCGATGACAAACTGCGGCGTTCCCGACGAAACAGCGTCCTCGATTAGCATGCAATGCCCGCTCGACGAAGACCCATGCGAATCAGGCTGTCACAGACCTGCGGGAACGTCATGTCGTCGGTGTGGCGAATCTCATCCGGATACAGCGACGTATCGGTCATGCCGGGAATCGTGTTGGTCTCGAGGATGACGGGGCCATCCTCGCTCACGATAAAGTCGCTGCGCGAGATACCCAAGCAACCGAGCGCCCTATGGGCAGCACAGGCGAGCTCCTGGGCACGAGCGTAGTTCTCGGGCGAGATCTGTGCCGGAATGCGATGGATGTCCGTAGGGTCGACATACTTCACGTCCAGATCGTAGAACTCGCAGTCCTCGGGCTTACGAATCTCGACGATCGGCAGAGCGCGCACGTCATCTTCGCCGTATACGCCGACGGTGATCTCGGTACCCTCGATGCACTTCTCGACCAGCACTTTGTCGCCAAACTCAAACGCCTTGGCGATAGCCGCGGGCAGCTCGGAGGGTTCATGGACCAGGGAGATGCCATAGCTGGAGCCGTTAACGGCCGGCTTTACAAAGCAGCGCTCGCCGCAGACCTCGACAATGTGATCGATATT
>URKH01000060.1 GCA_900548255.1 uncultured Collinsella sp.
CATGTCCGAGGACGATTTGGGAGGTAACCCTGCGCGCGGCCGGTGAGACCAAACCCCGCCATGCTTCTTATGTGCAGCAAAGCTAATGCTGCTAAAATACAAAGCGCTCATGTAGTTTAAACGCACGACGATAAGGAGCACCAGTGGGTAACCACTTCCGTACCTCCGGTGCGGGCGATGATGCCCCCAAGACGCAGACAGGCGTCCAGGGCAGTCGTTTCGCCACTCCGGATTCAGAGGGCCAGCCTGTTGCTCAGGCCCCCGCTCAGCCGGCAGATCAGGCACAGCCGGCATCCGATCCCTTTGCCTACAATCCCACCAGCGATGTCGCGCTTTCCGGCACGGCGGGTTTTGAGCCCGTTCAGGCCGTGACCGCTCGCGTGGAGCAGCCTCAGGCTGGCGCCGCCACGCCGCAGCCTACCATGGCCGGCATTCCCGACCCCATGGCCCCTGCGACGCCGGTTCCTCAGCCTGCGCAGTCCGGCCTCTTTGCCGCTATTCCCGACCCCACGCAGCCTGCTGCCCCGGTGGTCAAGAGCGATCAGGCAGCCGAGGTCGCAAGCCTCGATAACGCGCTCAACAATCCCGATTTTACGTCGGTGTTTGCGCCCATCGATCCGCAGGCCAGCCGCAAGAAGATGGCCAAGCAGGCCGGTGTCGAGCCCGTCATCCTTATGGAGCATGTCACCAAGATCTATCCGGCACAGCCCAACAAGCCCGCGCTCGACGATATCAACATCGAGATCTATCCGGGCGAGTTCGTCTTCCTGGTCGGTCACTCCGGCTCGGGTAAGACCACGCTGCTATCGACGCTCAACCGCGACATCAAGCCGACGAGTGGCCGCATCCTGGTTGCCGGTCAGGATCTCATGAAGATCAAGAACCGCAAGGTTCCGTTCCTGCGCCGCCAGATTGGCGCCGTGTTCCAGGACTTTAAGCTTCTGCCGCAAAAGACCGCCTACGAAAACGTGGCGTTTGCCCTGCAGTGCATCGGCAAGCCCAAGGGCGTCATTCGCAGCCAGGTGCCCGAGGTGCTGCGCCTGGTCGGTCTGGCCGATCAGATGGACTCGCTGCCCGACCAGCTTTCCGGTGGCGAGCAGCAGCGCGTTGCCGTCGCCCGCGCTATGGTCAACCGTCCGCCGCTGCTGATCTGCGACGAGCCCACGGGTAACCTCGACCCGGCGATCTCGTTGGGCATCATGAAGCTGCTCGAGCGTATTAACCGCACCGGCACCACCGTGATCGTCGCCACGCACGACCGCGAGATGGTCGATAGCATGCACCGTCGCGTGATCGCCCTCGAGGGCGGCCACGTTATCCGCGACCAGGAGAGGGGAGGTTACGGCAACTATGGCACCAACTAACGTGGGCTACTCCTTCAAAGAGGCAATCAGCCACTTCTTCCGTAACTGGACTACCTCGCTCGGCGCCGTCATCACGATCTTCCTTTCGCTGTTTATCATCGGTCTGTTCATTATGGGCTCCGCGATGCTGAACTCCGTGATCGGCACCGTCGAGGATCAGGTTGTTATCAACGCATTCATCAGCGATGATGCCGACCAGGCGGACGTCCAGGCCTTTGAGGCCGAGCTCAAGACGTGGAGTAACGTCAAGTCCGTGACCTATAAGGATAAGGACGACGCGCTGGCCGAGTATACGAGCAAGATGTCGGGCAACGCCGATGCCACCATGAGTGCGCTCGACGGCCAGAACCCGCTTCCGGCCTCGTTCGCGATTGAGATGGACGATCCGTCTCAGGTCGAAAGCACGGCCAAGAAGCTCAAGAAGAATGCCGATTTCCAGAAGATCGCGGATGACGGCGACGTCAACGCGAGCGTGCTGTACGGCCAGGAGGAAGTGAGCCGCCTGTTCCAGGTGACCAACTACATCCGCATCGCCGCCGTGGTGCTCGTTGGCCTTCTGACCTTTATCGCATTCATCTTCATCAACAACACGATTCGCCTGTCCATCACGGCGCGTCGTCGTGAGATTGCGATTATGCGTCTGGTCGGCGCCAGCAACGGCTTCATTCGTGGCCCGTTTATCACCGAGGGCGTACTGCAGGCCATTTTGGGCTCGCTGCTTTCCATCGGTGTTCTGGAGCTGCTGCGTAATCTGATGATTCCGCGTCTGCAGGAGAGCATCGGCTGGATGTCGTTTGCCCTGCCGATGCAGTACTACCTGGTGACCTATGCTGCGCTGATTCTGGTCGGCGTGATTATCGGTCTCTTTGGTTCTGCCATCGCCATGCGCCGCTACCTGCGCGTGTAGGCATGCCTGGAATTCACCCCTTCCAACGGGTCGTCTCTTATGGGGCGGCCCGTTTTTTGATCCCTAGGGAACGGCAGGATTGCGGATCATCGTGGCGCTGGTCTATCTATGTGATCCGTTTTCCTCCGCCCCCTAAGGACCATTTGGGTAGACTCTTGGGGTGTAAACGACCATCGATAGTTAGGAGGCGCCATGGGGCGCAATAATAAGCATAAGCGTGGAGCTCGCAATAAGCGCGGGCCGGTGCGCAGCGAACGCCGTCCGAGCCTGACCGGACGCGTGCAGCTCCATGAGCATAGCGCCTACGTTGTAACCGAAAACGGCGACTACAAGGTCATGGGTCGCGGTAAGCGCGAGATCATGGATGGAGATACCGTTGCCGTGAGCATTAAGAACAGCCCACACGGTGAACGGCGCGCCGTGATCGAAGGCGTGGTTGAGCGCGCAGCCATAAGCGTGGTGGGCACGTACCAGACCGCCGGTCCGCTTGGTGTGATCGAGCCGCTCGATTCGCGTCTGAAGGCCGACTTCTTCATTCTGCCCGAGGATACCTCGGCGGATTGTCTGGGCGTCCACCCGGGTGATGCCGTTGTCGCGCGCATTTTGACCTACCCGACGCGCCTGGAATCGGGCACCGTGACGATCGAGCGCCGCATTGGCGGAGATGACGCGCCCGATTTGGGCGTTCAATATGTGATGGCGCGTTACGGCTATACCGATAGCTATCCCGATGCCGCGCTGGACGAGGCCGAGGGACTTTCGCTCGATGTGACCGCGGCGCTTAAAGATCCGCTTCGCCGCGACCTGCGCGACCGCTTTGTCATCACGATCGACCCGGTCGACGCGCGTGACTTTGACGATGCCATTTCGCTGGAGCGCACACCCGGGGGCGGCTACAAACTGGGTGTGCATATCGCTGACGTTTCTCACTATGTGGCTTGGAACGGGCATATCGATCTTGAGGCTCGCCATCGTACGACATCGGTGTATCTGGCCGATCGCGTGCTTCCCATGCTGCCCGAACGCCTGTCCTGTGACCTGTGCTCGCTTCGCCCTGACGAGGACCGTCTGGCGTTTACCGTTGACATTGAGCTCGATGCGCAGGGCCACGTTCGCCATTACGATCCGTACCCCAGCGTGATTCGCTCGTGTGTGCGCATGGATTATGACGGCGCCGAGGCGCTGCTGGTGCGTGCCGGCGCGGTTGAGTATTCGGTGCTGGAGGGTGCGGCCGAGGATGTTGCGGCTGCCGAGACCTCGCGCGAGGAAGCGCTTGAGCGCGGTCTTGCGTGCGAGGAGGCCGCCCGCGGCTACAACGTCGACCTCGGCGATTTCCTTGTCGCCGCCAACGAACTCGCCGAACTTCGCCGTCGCATTCGTCGCGCCCGCGGCTCAGTCGATTTTGACACGGCCGAGATCCGCGCTCTATTGGATGAGGACGGAGTACCCGTGCAGATTGTCGCGCGTGAGCGTTCGTGTGCTACGTCGCTTATCGAGGAAGCCATGCTGCTCGCCAACGAGTGCGTTGCAGAGTGGCTGGCAGACCGTGATATCGAGGCCTGCTATCGCGTGCATGAGGATCCGAGCCCCGATAGCCTGCACGGTGCCGCCGTTGCGCTGGCGCAGCTAGGCATCATCGACGATCGCCGTGCTGCCGGTATTGCCCTGGGGAGTCCCGATGAGCTACAGGCTGCAGTTGATGCTGCCGCCGGTACGGCCAACGCACCGCTCGTCAACACGCTGCTTCTGCGCAGCATGCAGCGTGCGCTGTACAAACCGCGTAACGAGGGCCACTTTGCGCTCGCCGCGCCGTGCTACTGTCACTTTACGAGTCCCATCCGTCGCTACCCCGATCTGGTGGTGCACCGCGTGCTCAAACTGCAGTTGGCATACGAACAGCTGGGTGGAAAAGACGCCTTAGTGCGTACGCCCAGGCTAATCGGAAAAGGCCGGGAGTCGCTTCCGCGCATTCTGCCGCAAATTTGCCGTGCGTGCAGCGATGCCGAGCGCGCGGCCGACGCCGCCAGCCATGCGACGCAAAAAATCAAAATTGCCCAGTACTACGAGGATCGCCTGGGCGAGCGCTATGCCGGAACGGTCTCGTGGGTCAGCAGCATGGGGCTCTTTGTGCGTCTTGATCTCACGCAGGTTGAGGGATTGGTTTCCATCAAGAGCCTGGGCAACGAGTGGTTCGAGTTCGACGAGGACGCGCTCACGCTCACAGGTGCCGACACGGGCACCCGTTACGAGCTGGGGCAGCGTGTGATCATCGAGGTCTCGCGCGTCAATACCACGCGCGGGCACTTGGACTTTAAGCTTATCCATTAGCTAAATCCCGACTCGTGGCGGGAGAGCGGAGGGCGGTCTTTCGGGGCCGCCCTCCGCATTTGAATCGTGGCCACCTTGCCCTCTGCTCGGCCGCCCGCTTACCTGCTATTTGAGAGGTAAAACCTACCAAAATAAACCTGTCGCTTTTTGGCAGGTTTACAAGAAAGCGGGGATGAGATGGCGACGGTGTACGGTTATGCGCGGGTGAGTTCGCGCGATCAGAATCTTAATCGGCAGCTGGATGCGCTGGGCGCCTATGGCGTGGGCTCGGCGAATATTTATGCCGACCATGCGAGCGGCAAGGACTTCGATCGACCGCGTTATCGCGAGCTGCTGCACGTCCTGGGAGACGGGGACGTGCTGGTGGTGCTTTCTATCGACCGACTTGGTCGTAATTACTCCGAGATTCTTGAGGAATGGCGACGCATTACCAAGGAGCTCGGAGTTGCCATTGTGGTGTTGGACATGCCATTGCTTGACACGCGCGCCAGGGCCAGCGGCGCGCCGGATGTGACCAACACCCTGATTGCCGATATAGTGCTGCAACTGCTGAGCTACGTGGCGCAGGTGGAGCGCGAGAATATCCATCGGCGCCAGGCGGAGGGAATTGCAGCGGCGCGGGCGCGAGGGGTCCGTTTCGGTCGACCTCGCAAGCCGTGCCCTCCTCAGTTTGAGCTGGTGCGCGATAGCTATGAGGCAGGCGATATTACCCGCAGCCAGGCGGCAAAGCGCCTGGGCGTGTGCGTGGGGACGTTCGATCGCTGGATGCGCGAGTCGGGGTAGGGGTTTGCGGCACGTCCGATTGGCGCCCACGCGAGGCGGTATCGGTAACAGCCCTGTTACCGATAATGCGACCTCGTTGAATCATTTTGTGTCGCGCGTATTTCCGAGCGGTCGGATTTGAGGGGCGAGCGGTAGAACGCTCGCCCTTTGTGCGCCACGATTCGGCACAATGTACCGTAAAAGCTGTTTGTATCCGGTACGAATCGTTCGTTGGTCTTTAATTCTTCTCAACGGAGGTGTTTGAGATGGCAAACGGATTGCTTTTGCGGCTTCGCGAGCGTGAGCTCAGCTCGAGCCCGGCGGAACGCAATGTCATCGCATATGTAAGCGCTCATCCGCACGAGGTGGTCGGGCTGTCCGTCCGCGGTCTTGCCGATGCCACGTTCTCCTCGCCCTCGAGCATTTTGCGCTTTTGCAAGCGTTTGGGTTTTGCGGGCTACAAGGAGTTCCAGCGCGAACTGATTGCCGAGCTGGCGCTCTTGGGTGACAAGAAAGACGTTGCCCTCGAGGACATCTCCATGGATGACAGCGTCGAACGCATCGTGGGGAAGGTGATGAAAAGCAACGTGCGCACGATCGAGGCGACGGCGCGAACGCTCGATTACACCGTCTTGGAGCGATGTGCGGCCCATCTTAAGCGGGCGCGCGCGGTCAACCTGTTCGGTATCGGTGCCTCTCGTTTGGTCGCACACGATCTGGCGCAAAAGCTCATGCGTGTCGACAAAGAGTGCCATCTGTACGACGACTGGCATGATCAGCTCTTGTGTGCCAAGAACATGCATGAGGGCGATATGGCAATCGCCTTTAGCTACTCGGGCTTGACGCAAGAGGTGCTGGACTGCACCGACGAGGTCCAACGCCACAACTGTCCCGTTGTGGCCGTGACCAAAGTAGATGGATCATCCAAGCTTGCTACCATGGCCGATGCCGTGCTCGGCGTCGCTGCGAGTGAGCCCTTGGTCCGCAGCGGTGCCATGGCTTCGCGTATGGCCCAGCTTATGGTTGTCGATGCCCTGTACGCTGCTTACGTTGCCAGCGACTACGAACGGGCGACGCATGTCATTAAGCAAAACTACATCGAGAAACAGGAAAGATGAGGTGAATGAAATGCTCGATTTAACAAAATTCACGACCGAACAGCGTAATCAAAGGTCAATGGACCTCGATACGATGACATCGCTGCAAATCGTCACGACGATGAACGATGAGGATCTTCGTGCCGTCCAGTCGGTCACAAAAGTGCTGCCCCAGGTTGCCACAGCAATCGACTGGGCTGCTGAGGCACTCGAGCGCGGTGGGCGCGTCTTTTACATGGGCGCGGGCACCAGCGGTCGTCTGGGCGTACTCGACGCTTCGGAGTGTCCGCCCACGTTTGGCGTGTCACCCGATCTGATTGTCGGGCTCATTGCCGGAGGCGAGACGGCGTTTATCAAGGCTGTCGAAGGTGCCGAAGACAGCGAGGAGCTTGGCGCGAACGACCTGCGAGAGCGTGGACTCTCGGACAAGGATTTTGTCGTTGGCCTGGCAGCAAGCGGCCGTACTCCTTATGTGGTGGGCGGCCTTGTGTACGCCAAGGCAATTGGGTGCAAGACCATTGCAATTGCCTGCAACCAAGGGTCGAAGATCGGGGAGAGCGCAGATCTTGCCATTGAGCCCGTGCCTGGTCCCGAGGTGCTGACCGGCTCAACGAGGCTCAAGGCGGGAACGGTTCAAAAGCTCATCCTCAACATGATTTCGACCGGTGCCATGGTCAAGATCGGCAAGGTATACCAAAACCTGATGGTCGACGTGCAGCAGACGAACGAGAAGTTGGTGGTGCGCGGACAGAACATCGTGATGGAGGCGACCGGCTGCACGCGCGAGCGCGCTGTTCAGGCGCTTGCAGATGCCGACGGCCACGTAAAAACCGCTATTGTCTCGGTACTGCTGGACTGCGATGCCGAGCAGGCTGCGGTAGCTCTTGAGCGGGCGCGCGGCCATGTCCGTGCTGCGGTGAGTGGCCATGAGAAGAGCAATGCCGATGCCCAATAGGTGCGCGGCGTGAGCTGATATGACATCCAAACGAGATACCCAATACAAGGAGGAGTTATGACGAACAAAGAGCTGGCTCAAAAGCTGCTGGACCTTTTGGGCGGTAAAGACAACGTGCTCGCAAACGCGGCGTGCATGACGCGCTTGCGCGTGACCGTCAAAGACACGGGCAACGTCGACACGGAGGGTATTAAGGCACTCGACGGCGTGATGGGCCTGGTCGAGGACGACACGATGCAGATCGTGCTGGGTCCGGGCAAGGTGAATAAGGTGCTCGAGGAGTTCTCCAAGCTCACCGGCCTTGCGAAAGGCGTTGCTGACGAGAGCGTGGTTGACGCTGCGGCCACAAACAAGGCCGCGCAGAAGGCCAAGTACGAGTCCAAGCCGGTTCAGGCCTTCCTCAAGAAGATTTCCAATGTCTTCGTCGCCCTGCTTCCCGGCATCATTGCGGCTGGCCTCATCAACGGTATCTGCAACGTCATTAACGTCTCGACGGCAGGCGCGCTTGCAGGCGAGTGGTGGTACCAGGGCATTCGTTCCATGGGCTGGGCCCTGTTTGCCTATCTGCCCATCTTGGTGGGCTATAACGCGGCACGTGAGTTTGGTGGCTCCGCTGCGCTGGGCGGCATCGCC
This sequence comes from uncultured Collinsella sp., assembly GCA_900548255.1. Lineage (GTDB taxonomy): Bacteria > Actinomycetota > Coriobacteriia > Coriobacteriales > Coriobacteriaceae > Collinsella. Next base: position 8,047 of record URKH01000060.1, read on the forward strand.
GGCATGATGTGTATCGCCAACAGTGCCATGCCCCTGCTTGCGCCTGGCGCGGCTGATCCTGCCACTGCCATTCTGCTGCCGCTTACCAATGCGCAGTACAACCCCGCAGCGGGCGGCATGATCGCGGCTCTCATCGCTGGTGCATTTTTTGCCTGGATGGAGCGTCAGATTCGCAAGGTTATGCCCAACGCACTCGACACGTTCCTGTCCCCGTTGCTGGTGCTCATCATCGGCGCCTTTGCTCTGATGCTCGTCATCCAGCCGGTTGGCGCATGGCTGACGACTGCCATCTTTAGCGTTTTGACCTTTATCTTCGAGAAGCTGGGCGTCCTGGGCGGCTATATCCTGTCGGCAGGCTTCTTGCCGCTGGTGTCCGTCGGCCTGCATCAGGCGCTCACGCCGATCCACGCTATGCTCAACGATCCCGACGGCGCTACCAAGGGTATCAATTACCTGCTGCCCATCCTTATGATGGCTGGCGGCGGCCAGGTCGGTGCCGGTCTGGCGCTGTACTTTAAGACCAAGAACGCCAAACTCAAGAAGTACGTCGCCGAGTCCATTCCCGTTGGAATCCTGGGTGTGGGCGAGCCTCTGATGTATGCTGTTACGCTGCCGCTCGTTCGCCCGTTTGTGACGGCCTGCCTGGGTGCCGGATTTGGTGGCGCGCTCGCGGCGCTGCTTCACATCGGCACGGTTTCTCAGGGCGTTTCCGGTCTGTTTGGCCTGCTGATCGTCGTTCCTGGTCAGCAGCTCGGCTACGTTGCCGCTATGCTGCTTGCCTATGCCGCCGGCTTTGTCCTGACGTGGTTCTTTGGCGTCGACGAGCAGAAGATCAACGAGTTTTTTGGCGAGTAGTTTGATATCGCGAGCCGTGTTGCTCAGAGCTCGCGGCGCGCGGCAGATTTCTTGATGCTATGGTTGTGCCGGCGGGGCTAACTGCTCCGCCGGCCTTTTTTAAAGGAGCGTTGAAGCGTGAAAACGGGTATTTCGATTTATCTTTCCAGCCCTCTGCAGGATATTGAGCGGACGATTGAGCGTGGTGCTGCGGCGGGTGCGCGCTATGCGTTTACCTCACTGCATATTCCCGAGGATGGGGGAGCGGCGTATGCCGATAAGGTCCGTCATGTGCTGTCGCTGCTTTCCGCCCGCGGCGTTGCGCTCATTGCCGATGTGGGGCCGCGCACGTGCGATTTGCTCGGGCTTGAGCGCATCGAGGACCTGCGCGATCTGGGGTTGGAATACCTTCGTTTGGACTATGGCTTTAGCGCCCAGCGGGTCGCGGAGCTGTCCGGTGTATTTCGCATTGTGGTCAATGCATCGACGGTGAGTTCTGATGAAATCGCATCGTGGCGTGAGGCCGGTGCCGATGTGACTCGTTTTGCCGCCTGCCACAATTTTTACCCCAAGCCTTATACCGGCTTAGCTCTGGAGGACATTGCTCGGGTGAATCTTCGTCTTGCGGCGCTTGGATTCGAAATCATGGCTTTTGTGCCGGGTGATGCTAACGTTCGCGGGCCGGTATTCGAGGGGCTGCCGACGGTTGAGGCGCAGCGCGGTCGCGCGTCAAAGGTTGCCCTCAACATGCTTGAGCTCGCACATGGCGCCGATTGCGACATTGTGTTGGTCGGCGACCCCGATCTTTCCGATGCGGGCTGGGCGCGGTTTGCTCAAGTTTCCGCCGGATACGTGGACCTGCAATGCGAGCTTGAGTCCAGTTATGCCTATGTACGTGGGCAGATTCATCACGACCGGCCCGATTCGAGCGTCCTCATCTTTAGGTCTCAGGAGTCTCGCACGACGCATAAGCCGGATTCCGTGCCGACAGATGCCGGAGCCGGCCTGCCGCGAAAGGCGGGGTCGATCGCTGTGAGCAATAGCGGCTATGGGCGCTACGAAGGCGAGCTTGAGATTGCTCGGGTCGATCTTCCCGGTGACGAGCGTATGAACGTTGCGGGCCATATCAAGCCCGAGGCAATGGAGCTGCTGCCGTTCATCAAACGCGGATTCGGGGTACGGTTCGTTTAGCGTGTGATCCGTGGGCTACAATTGGGCCATCGTGCGAAGGCGCCTCGTGTGGCGTGTGCCTGCGTTGGCCGATCTATATTCGGAGGATTCCCATGACTGTACTGTTTGTTGAATATCCCAAGTGCTCGACCTGTAAGAAGGCTAAGGCATGGCTGGACGAACACGGGGTAGAGTATATCGACCGCGATATCGTTTTGGACAATCCCACGGCTGATGAGCTTGCGACCTGGATTGCTCGTTCGGGGCTGCCGGTGCGGCGCTTCTTTAATTCGTCGGGCATGAAATATCGAGAGCTGGGCCTGAAGGCGCGTCTGGATGCGGGCATGACGGATCGGGAGTGCTACGAGCTGCTGGCGACCGACGGCATGCTGGTCAAGCGTCCGCTGCTGGTGGGCGACGACTTTGCGATTCCCGGCTTTAGGGAAGCGGCTTGGGCCGAGGCGTTGCTGTAGCGGCTGCGGAAAGTGCGACCCGTTTTGAGCGCTCGGGGCGGGACGTGTTTTCCATCGGCGGGCTCGCTCGGCTCAATCCTCGAGCTGTGCCCATTCGTGCGGATCGTAGACCTTTACGTGCTTGTTGGGCTTGCCGCTCCAGTACTCCTCGTCCATAAAGGGCAGATATGCCTGAACGCCGGGGCAGATAAAGGGAATCCGCTGTTGTTGCAGTCGCTCGCGCTGTCGCTGCTCCAGGTGCGCCTCGGATATGACGGTCGGCATATCGGACAGCTCGACGAGGCTTGCCTGGATGCGCTTGAGGTCGGGGAGCGCCGCATGCCATGACGTCCGCATGATCAAAAATGAGGCGCGGCGGTAGTTTGCCTGCATCACCGTGATGGCGGGACGCAGTGTGGGATGGATTTTGTCCCGTTCGGGCCAAAGGTCAGCGGTGATCTCGAGGCCCAGGGTCTCCCATAGGTAATCAAGCTCTTCGTCCATGGCGCCTCGATATCTACGCGATCATTGATACTTCGATTGTGTTGCCTGGTGCTATCGTTTTCGCGGTAGAATCTGCCAACGGTTGACGGCTACCGCTCGCGGCGTTTTGCCCTTCGTGTACAGCGGTCGGCTTCACAGGTCCTTCACGGGTTGGACTAAAGTAGGCCAATTTGGCTGAATTTTAAAAAAGTCAAAATTGGGGCTTGCGTCACGGCGGTACTTCCCGTATATTTCTTTCTTGCGCAAAGGCACAGCCGAGCGCAGCGATGCAGTCATTGGGATGTCGTCTAATGGCAGGACAGCGGATTCTGGTTCCGTCAATGGGGGTTCGACTCCCTCCATCCCAGCCATTGCATTTGCTACATATGGCCCGTTCGTCTAGCGGTTTAGGACGCCGCCCTCTCAAGGCGGAGATCACCAGTTCGAATCTGGTACGGGCTACCACGCATCTGATACCCGGTCTTCCCATGGAAGGCCGGGTTTTTTATTTTCAAACAACCGTCTGCAATTCCCGTTTGAACCAGAGCTTTGCGTTCTGCCTATGGCCCTTACGGGTACAATAACCAAGATATTTTGACTGTTAGAAGGAGTCTCATGACGGAGTCCTCTCAGCATACGTCTAAGCCCCAGGTCGAGGTTGAGGCCTCGGGCGGAGATGACAATAAGAGCGCACGCCGCGGCGCCATCTTTATCGGCGTCGTGCTGGTGGGTTATATCGTTTATCTGGTGGTAACCGGGCAGATGGGGCAGTTCTGGGCCGCTATGTCGAGCGTCCAGGCGCCATGGCTCGTTATCGCGTGTCTTTGCATGTTCATGTATCTGTTCTTTGGCATTGTGGCCTATGCGATCGCCGTTTGGCTCGACCCTTATTCGCCCGTCGGCATTCGCGACCTGATCTCGGTCGAGGCGAGCGGTATCTTCTTTGGCAACCTGACGCCCATGATGATGGGCTCTACGCCCGCCCAGATTTACCGCCTGACCAAGGCAGGCCAAAATGTCGGCGAGGCCGGTGCCACGCAGTTCACGCGCTTTATCGTGTATCAGTTTGGCCTCGTTGCCTGGGGCGCCATTCTGCTGCTTGCCCGAATGCCGTTTTTCGCCGAGCGCTATGGCGACATGACGCTGCTGTGCGTCTTTAGCTTTGGCGGTCACTGCTGCATTCTGCTTGGCATCTTTGCCGTCGCGCTCATGCCTAAGACCGTCACGCGCGTCGCGCACTGCATTATCAATTGGCTCGAGCGAATGGGCGTCTCGGCCACCAAGATTGAGGGCTGGCGTACGTTTGTCGACGGCGAAATCTACTCTTTCTCCGAGAAGTTCAAGCTTTCAGCCGGCCACTTTTCGTCCATGCTGCTCACGGTGGTCATCACCATGATGCAGCTCGCGTTTTTCTACCTCGTGCCGTATTTCCTGATGCTTGCCTTTGGCCACCACGAGGTCGACTTTTTCTCGGTCATGGCCGCGAGCGCCTTTGTCCAGCTGTTGAGCTCTGCGGTCCCCTTGCCCGGTGGAACTGGTGGCGCTGAGGGCGGCTTTGCATTGTTCTTGGGTCATTTCTTTGGGTCGGCTTCGACCGCCGGCTATCTGCTGTGGCGCCTCATTACGTTTATTGCGCCGACCATTTTGGCTGCGCCCCTGTTGGGCCTTAAGAGCGCCCACAACGAGAGCATCCATGCGCGCTGGGATCGCGTGATGCGCAAACTCGGCCGCACGCCTCAGACGCCC
>URKH01000061.1 GCA_900548255.1 uncultured Collinsella sp.
ACGCCGCCCACCGGGCAACCGGTGATTAGGATGCGCTTGGCATCCGCCGCAACCGGGCGCTCGCCGGCCTCGTAGGCCTCGCGCAGCTTGGCGACCTTTTGCTCCAGCTGCTCCGTATAGGCCTCGATATCAAAGCTGAACGTACCGGCAAACATGGTGCTCATCAGGTCGACGCCGCTCATGGCCGCCGGCTGGTTGGCCTGCAACGTAAACATCTCGAGCTGGGCCGCACGCAAGCGGTTGCGACGACGGGCAGCAGCACGCAGGTCATCGTCGGTAATCGTGATGCCGTAGAAGTTCTCGAGCTCCTCCTTGAGTAGGCGGCACTCCTCGTACCAGCTTTCACGCTCGTAGGCGCGATCGCGACCCTGCGGCAGGTGCAGAATGTGCGTGCGCTTGAGCTCCCCCAGCAGCTCGTACATCTTCTTCTTGCCGTCGCAGGTGGTCTCGCCGATGATCATGTCGCTAAAGTACGTAAACGGGCACTTTTGCGAGTAGGCAAAGCCGTACGTCGATTTGATGGGCGGACACAGATTTGCCGGCAGCACCTTCTCGGCCTCGGGAATCACCTCGTCGGATGTGCCGCACAAGGCCACACTTGCAGCGCCCGCGGCATCGATAATCTCGAGCGGCGTATAGCTGCACAAAAATCCGACCAGGCGATTGCCCGCCTGCTTATAATCCTTGACGCGAATAAACGCGGCCTTGCGCTGCTCGTTGAACTCCTCAAACGTGCTGGGCAACGGCTGCTCAATATTTTCCGACATATAACTCCTAAACCTTTTAACCAACCAAGGAAACGGCTTTCCCAGGCGCCCGAGGTTGCCGTGAAAGAGCAGCTCCGCGCACTTTGGTACGCAAGCGACGGTTTGAACGGCAAGATCGGGTACCTGGGGAAGCCGCCGGAACGTATAGCCCTAAATGGTTTCCAAGAAAGCTTCGATGCGCGTCTGCAATTGGCCTGCGTCCTCGCCGGCGTAGTCGGTCGTGATGTGCATGAACGGAATGCCCGCCTCCTCGGCGGCCTTCTCCACGGCGAAGGACTCCATCTCATAGAGCGTGCAGAACTGCAGGGCCACGTCGACGATGCCGTCGGCATGCAGGTCCTTGGCCATCTGGACAATGTCCTTCATACGCTGGTCGTTGGGCGTAAAGACGGCGCAGTTGATCTTAAAGTAGCGCTCGGCGATGGCATCGAGCATCTCGTCCACCGTCTCACCGGACTCGTCGACCAGGTCCCTGTAGTAGCGCGAGCCCGTGCAGGACTCCTCGCCTACCACAACGCCGCCGGCTTTCTCGATGAGGTTGAACAGCTTCCAGTTGGGCACGGCCATGGGCGTGCCGGTGTACAGAATGCGCTTGGTCCCCTTGGGCGCCACGCCCTCGCCGGTCTCGACACGCTGCTCGCACTCAGCCGCCATATCGTTAATGGCTCCAGTCAGACGTGGCGTGTCGTCCATAAAGGCGGCCTGAACGGTCAGCAGGCTGTCAAGACCGCTGATGGGCGCAGGGTCGGCAGCGCGCGTGGCAGCGAGGCGCTGCAGGGCGCGACGCTTCTCATTGACGGCGCGGATGGCGGCCTTCAGACGCTCAGGCGTAATCGTGACGCCGCACTCTTCCTCGATCTTGGCGGCGAGCTTCTTGACCTCGGCCTTCCAGGTCACGAGCGTCGACTCGTCGTGTACGTTGGGAATATCCATGACGTACATGTTCTTTTGCGTGGCAAAAAACTCGTAGGCTTTCTTCTTGCCATCGCAGGTGTTCTCGCCTACCACCAAGTCACTCGACTCAATGTAGGGGCAGACCTCGCCCAGCTTAAATCCGGCAAAGCTCTTGATAAGCGGACAAGTGTTGCGCGGCAAGTGCTCCTCGACCTTGTCCGTTGCCCAATCGGCACCCGAGCACAGACCAACGGGAATGCCGTCACAGGCAAGCACGATCTCCTCGGGCACGTAGACGCAGAACGAGCCCACGATCTTGGTGGCCTCGCCAGCCTCCTTCTTGTCGAGCATCTCCTTAATGCGGCCACTATGGATGTTGGTGGCCACAAAGTCCAGGTAGGACGTGGACTTGGGGCGATTGTTCTGCGTCAGGAACATGTCGCCGTACATCTGGCCCACGGCGCCCAGCAGCATATCGTGGTCGGCAAGATTCATGCCGAGGCTCTCCCACATCGGATGGAAATCGAATTCTTCAGCCATGGCGGTTCCCCTCTCGAACCAAAAACGGATAACAGCGGTATCGATGCACGACGGGCGGCGATTGCCCTGCCGTGCTCAAACCCGGAATTTTGGGGAACCTGCTTTGCGGTTGACTATTTAGTTGTGCGTCGTCTCTCCCGGAGCCGTGAACATACCTGCTCATATGCGGCTCCGAGCGATATATAGGGCACGCGCGGCAACGCGGCAAATGTATGTCGTCTGCAGCATGTGCGCACCCTCCTTTACAAGTTGAGGTCAACTATATCAACGGTCATCGACCATGCGAACACCGTTGACATTCGTACGACAGCGTCGTGTGCCGCCTTTAATAAATTATTATCCTGATTGATAAGAGTTTGTCATCTCTCATTCGACGAACGGCAAAAACAAAGCCGCCGAGGCTTATATCCCCGACGGCATTACCCGGCGCTATCGACAAACCAAATGAATCCTGCTCACATCAAAATGCATGCGCAAGGTCTCCCCCGCCTGCGCCAACTCCTCTACAGACACGCTCACCTTGTTGACCTTCCACTGCAGACGCGTGGGTGCATCAACACGTGGCACGTCCAACAGCACCAGCCGCTCAAAACGCGAATCACTCACACGGGCCACGTGCAAATCGTAGCTGTTGCGGCCCCGCTCGGCACGATTGTCAACATGGAAGTAACTTGCGCGAATCCCCAGGTACGCCACATCATCGGGAACCTCGCGTCCCACGTTAAAGGTCATGCCCCAGTCGAGGGCCTCAACCTCTTCGTCGCCGATCTTGCGCGCACGGCTCGTGTTCTTGCAGCCCGTCAGGCGCAGTGCCGCCAACGTCTGCGGGCGGCGGACCACGTCCTCGACAGAGCCGATCTCCTCAACATGCCCGTCGTGCATCACGCAAATGCGCTCGCACAGGCGGCATGCCTCGTCAATATCGTGGCTCACGTAGAGCACGGTACGGTTACAGACGTCGAACAGGTCGAGCATGTTCTGCTCAAGCGCGCTCTTGAGATACGCGTCGAGCGCGCTCATGGGCTCGTCGAACATAAAAATGCCCGGGTGTGCCGCCACCATGCGAGCAAGCGCCACACGCTGCTGCTGGCCGCCCGAGAGGCGCGCGGGATAACGGTCGGCAAAGTCGGCCAGTCCAAAGATGCCCAGGTAGCGCTCGGCAAGTTGCCTGCGCGCTGCGGCGTCACCTGCACCCTCAACGCCGGCGCACACGTTATCGGCCACCGTCATATTAGGGAACAGCTGATAGTTTTGAAACATCAGGGCGCTTTTTCGCTCCTGGGGCGAAAGGTTGATGCCCGCCGCAGAGTCAAAGAAGGTCACGCCGTTGACGACGATCTTTCCCTCGTCGGGCGTCTCCACACCGGCAATGCAGCGCAGCGTGCAGCTCTTGCCACAGCCCGAGGCGCCCAGCAGCGCCACACGCTCCTCGCCGGCCTCAAGCTGCATGTCGAGCATAAACCCGGGATAGCGTTTTTTGATTTCCAAAACGAGCGACATAGCTTATCGACCTCCCTGCGGTGCTGCGTCGTCGCGCATAAGCTCGGCCAGCGCCTCGCGATCGATGCGCAAGGCATCGCCGCCGACCGGGTCGAGCGAATCGGTCTGGCTGCCCAGCCGCTTGGCCTGCTTGCGCTCCGCACGGGAGAGACCACGCTCGCGATACTTTTGCGAATGCGCCGTGTACATGTTGATGAACAGGATTACCAGGAAACTAAACACGATCACGACGACGACCCAAAAGAGGGCCACCGAGGTGTTGCCGCCCATCCACTCAAAGTAGATGGCGATGGGAATGGTCTGCGTAATACCGGCGTAGTTGCCCGCAAAGAACAGGGTGCAGCCAAACTCTCCCATCGCGCGGGCAAAGGCGAGCACCGTGCCGGCGGCAATCGAGGGCCAGCCGAGCGGCATCATGAGCTTGGTAAAGATGCGACACTCGGACCATCCCAAGGTTCGCGCGGCGTCGAGCATCTGCGTGTCGAGGCTCTCGAAGGCTCCGAGTGCCGTACGATAGACGAGCGGGAACGACACCACCACGGCAGAGATCACCGCCGCCGGCCACGTAAAGACAATCGAGATGCCATGCGCGATGAGCCACTGGCCCACCCCGGTCGAGCGGCCAAACAGCATGAGGAGCAGAAAGCCACAAACCGTGGGCGGCAGCACCATAGGAATCGTAAAGACCGAATCGAGCAGGCCCTTGATGCGACTCGAGGTACCCATAGTCTTCCACGCGGCGAACAGGCCCAGCGCAAAGGAGATCAGCAGGGCAAGGCCACTCGTTTTAACGGACACCCAAAACGGGCGATAGTCGATGTCGCCCAAAAAGGAAGCCAGAGAGGTCAAGGGGCCCTGCTCATCCCGCAACGCGACAGACGACGCCTCTACCATTTGAGCGCTATCAAGCCAACGCGCGCCGCCCTTGGCATCACCCGAGGCTGATGCAATCACCACATAGCGGTCCCCATCCGCACCACGCGCATCAAAGCCATAGGTATACCCGCCGGCATCAAACGTTGTTTCCGCCGTGACATACCAAGGAAGATCCACGTCCCCTAGCTGCGCACCTCCCATGCAGTTTGCGCTGTCGAGCTCACAGACAAGGGCCTTGAGACCCGATACGCACTCGTTGTCCTGCGGATCCAATCCATACTTCTCGACTGCCTTGGGCGATATCCACACCACAACGCGATCGGCAGCGGGCGCCACCACAAGGTCCACGTCCTCGTCAACGGGAAACCGGTAGCCCTCAGGCTGGCCCTCCATGGCACGAGCGGTCCCCTTGGCCAACCGCTCAAAACCCTCGATCCCATAGGAAAGCCCATGAGCGGTCGCAGCAACCTGGGCCCCGTCCTCAGCGTCCCCAGCAACCGCAAATCCCGGCACCCAGCAAAGCGCGAGGGTCAAAGCACAGGCGACAAGCATGCGGAATCTTTTAAGCACGAAAAGCTCCAAGCGAATACAAGGACGGAGTGAAACACAAAACGATGGAATTATCGCGCCAAGCCGCACTACTCGGAAAGCTCAAAGCCGTACTTAGCCCAAATCTTCTGCGCCTTCTTGTTGGTCAGACAGAAGTCGATGAACGCCTTGGCCTCGTCGGCGTGCTCGGAGCTCTCGGCAACGGCACCCGGGTACACGATGGGCTTGTGCGAATCCTCGGGGCACACGAAGGCCTCCTCGATGCCGTCGTAGCGGAAGATGTCAGAGCTGTAGACAAAACCGGCCACGCAGTCGCCTGTGGACACATAGGCGGCGGCGGTACCAACTTTGTCTGCCAGTGCGACCTTGCCGGCGATCTCGGGTGCGTACTCGCCATCATCACCCTCGGTACCGGTGTAGAGGCCCACGGAAGCCAGCGCTTGGTTAGCATACTTGCCGGCGGGAACGGTCTTGGCGTCGCCGATGGCGATCTTGCCGTCCAGGTTCGCAACGTCGGCGATGGCCTCGACCTTGGTATCGGAGCCCTCGGCGCGAATGATCACAAGGTCGTTGACGAACATATCCTCACGGGTGTCGGTGTCGACGAGCTCGGCGGCTTCGGCGTCATCCATGGTGCCCTTGGAAGCGGTGATGAGCACATCGGCCGTGGCGCCGGCACGCATCTGCTCGACGAGGTCGCCGGAGGCCTTAAACTGCGTGTCGGCAAAGGTGGTGCCGGTCTGCTCGGTGTAAAGCTCCTGAACCTCGGGCAGAGCCTTCTCGAGCGAGTTGGCGGCAAAGACCTGCAGCTCGACAGCTTTCTTGGAAGATGCCTTAGCAGAACCGGCATCTGATCCGGCCGGCTCGGACGTCTTGCTGCCCGAACAGCCGGCAAGACCAAGGCCGGCAGCGGCGACAGCAGAGAGCGAGACGAATCCGCGGCGAGAAACCATATCGAACATGTTCAACCCTTTCGAACGATACACCCGGGCACCTCGCCGCAGGCTTTATTCTGTAATTAGATTATACTTCGGTGCGAATAATGATTCTGAGAAATTATTCTTGTCTGAGAATATAGTTTCAGGCACGCCTACAGAATGCCGTCCCCTTGGGCGCAAATAATAGGCGGAGCAGCCGTTCAGGTCGCCCCGCCGCAGGTAAACCGCTTAGTTGGTATGTCCGCCGCCCGCTGTCATTTGGGCTGCATGCTCCAGCTGGTCCGCTATGGCCTCCCAGCTTTCGCGGGCGGCCTTCGTAGAACCGGGAAAGTTTACGACAAGTGTATGACCTCGTTGCATGCAAATAGCGCGCGAGAGCATAGCGCGGTGCGTCTTGGTCATGGAGTAGGCACGGATCGCCTCTGCAATACCCGGCACATCGCGCTCGCAAACGGCACGCGTCGCCTCGGGCGTCACATCGCGCATCGAAAGCCCCGTGCCGCCGCAGGTGAGCACGACATTGGCGTGGCACTCATCGGCGGCTTCCACAATGGCATCACCGATCTCGCTGACGTCGTCGCGCACAACCACATGTGAGGCGACCGTCCAGCCCTGCGCCTCGATAAGTTCCTCGAGTGCGGCTCCGGCCTCATCCTGGGCAAGATCGCGCGTGTCCGAACACGTCACGATCGATATCTTCAGCTCCATAGTATTCCTCCTACAACACGGCGCCCTCAGGCAGGTCGACGCGAACAATGTCCACGACATCGCCCACCTTGAGGTCGCACGGTCCTTCGTCAACACGCAACAGGCAGTTAGCCCGCTGCATCGTGCCGAGCAGCGCCGAATTCTGCGTCTTGGCCTCGGTCACCAACAGCTCACCGGTCTCGGGGTCGCGCAAAACCGTGGCGCGATCGAAGAAGCGGCGATGCTGTCGCTTTTTCACGCCGTGCGTGAGCGTCGCCTGCTGCACGGGACGCGTACCCTCGGCAAAGCCGCGCATCTTGCGGATCGCGGGGCGGGCGAGCATCTCAAAGCCCACATACGCCGCCGCGGGATTGCCCGAAAGCCCCAAATACGGCTTGCCCCCAAGCAGGCCAAACGTGATGGCTTTGCCGGGACGCATCGAGATGCGGTCGAAGAGCACCTCGCCCTCGCGCCGGACGAGCGCCGTCACATAGTCGTAATCGCCCGCCGAGGCACCGCCGCTCGTAATGACAAAATCGCACTCCTGCACGGCGCGATGCACGAGCTCGGCGATTGCCTGCTCATCATCGGGAGCGATGCCAAAGAACACCGGCTCGGCGCCGGCATCGAGTGCCTCGGCCATCAACGCCGACGAGTTGGAGTCGCGAATCTGCCCGCGCGCCGGCAGCTCACCCGGCGCGACCAGCTCCGTGCCCAGCGAGATAATGCCCACACGCGGCGCGGCATGCACCTTCACGCTCGCATACCCGGCGCTCGCCAGCAGGCCAGCGCCGGCCGGGGCCACAACCTCGCCGGCGTGCATCACAACATCGCCGACATGGGCCTCCTCGGCGGCAGAGCGAACGTTCTCCCCTACCTTGGCAGGCGCCGAGAAGCTCACGTGCGAGCCCTCGTTGCCGTCGCCGTCAAGCACCTCGACGATCTCGTATTTCACCACGGCATCGGCACCTTCGGGTACCGGCGCGCCCGTCATGATGCGGACCGTCTCGCCCACGCCGACCACGCCCTCAAAGACATGGCCCGCGGCCTCGTGTCCGACAACGTCGAGCGTCACCGGCGCCTCGCCAGATGCCTGCGCCAAGTCCGCCGAGCGCACGGCATATCCGTCCATAGCGCTGTTGGCAAACGGCGAAATGTCGATATCGGCCACCGCGTCCTCTGCCAAGGGAAGACCGGCGGCCTGCCACACGGGAATCTCGACAACTTCGGTGCGATTCACGTGCGACAAGACGATCGCCTGCGCGTCCTCCAACGGAATGAGTTTCTCAACCATATACACCTCTAGCATGCTGCGGCGCGCAACAAAAGCGCCGATTCTTTATGTTTCTCTCAGTATAATCCCTCGACGCGCGACCGCGACTTGGCCTGTACCCGCAAATACATCTGTCGGCCGCAAGCCGCGAAACAAAACCAAAACCAACCCACCGGCTCGTCGCGTTTACCGCGTTTTATAATGCTCGTGTTGCAACCCAAAAGAGGAACGTATGACTTTTACCGACAAACCCGAAAGCGCAAACGAGGCGCAGGATCATTCCCAGCCGCTCGACGACGGCGGCCTTTTCTCCCTTAACGACGTCATCATGGCAGGCAGGCAACAGCTCACCCGCTCCGAGCATCTCTTGGCTGCCGACACGCGCCGCAACGCCCGCAACCTACTCGCGAGCGCCAAGCTGCTCGTGCTCGTAGTTATCGTCTCGCTCGCCATGGGCGTTGCCGCTTGGGCGTTTTTGGCCTCGCTGAATATCGCGACCGACTATCGCGAGCACCATGAGTGGATTTACGCGCTGCTCCCCGTTGTGGGCGTTGCCACCGCATGGGTGTACAAAAACCACGGCCTCGCCGCCAAGCGTGGCAACAACCTGGTCATCGACTCCGCTCTGGGCACACGCCTCATCCATATGCGCATGGCCGTCCTCACCTTCGTCTGTTCCACGCTCACGCACCTAACGGGCGGATCGGCCGGTCGCGAGGGAGCCGCGGTGCAGATTGGCGGCACCATCGCCAGCAACATCTCGAACCTCGCCCACCTCAAAAAGCATGACCACCACGACCTCATGCTCGCCGGCATCTCGTCGGCCTTTGGCGCCGTATTCGGTTCGCCCCTTGCCGGAGCTTTCTTTGGCATGGAGATGTGCTTTATCGGCAAGATCGACTACACCGCGGGCATCTACTGCCTGGTCGCCTCGTTTACCGGCTACTTTACATCACTCGCCCTGGGTACCGAGTACGAAGCGAATGTCATCGCCAGCGTTCCCAACATGACGCCCAAAACGGTCGTTATCGTTGTTATCAGCGCAATTATCTTCGGCCTGACGGCACGCCTCTTTGCCTGGTCGGTTCGAACAGTCAAGAACCTGTACGGTCGCTTTATCACCAATTACCTCATTCGCGCACTTATAGGCGCACTCGTGGTTTTGGCCGCCTATGCCCTCCTCGACGCCTGGGACTACGCCGGCCTTTCCACGTGGCTTTCCGGCGCCGGATTTGCAGGCAACACCACCCTGGCGGACGCAGTCATCAAGTTGGTCGTCACAGCGCTTACCCTGGGCGCGGGCTTCCAAGGCGGCGAGGTCACGCCCCTGTTTGGCATCGGTGCGGCACTCGGTGGCTGGATCGGTTGCCTTACTGGGCTCGACCCCAGTTTTCTGGCGGCTCTCGGCATGCTCGGCGTGTTCTGCGCCGGCCTCAACGTGCCCATCACCACCTGCATGATGGCCATCGACCTGTTCCACGGCACAGCCGCCGGGTTCTTTGTCATCGTGGCCTTTATCAGCTACCTAACCGGCGGACACCGCGGCGTGTACCCCGCCCAGCGCATCATCTCACCCAAGCGCCGTTCGCTTATTGTGGACGAGGGCGGTACGGTGGCGGATGCTATCGAGCGCCACAATGACCTGATAGAGTAGACGTAAGTATTCGCCGTGCAGCCACAATCGGGAGCAATTCGACCTGAGCGCGACCGCACCGTCACGTCATACGCCGGGAGTCGCCCCATGCACGCAACTGATTTTGGTCGCACGCTCATCATCGCCAATCCAGCCGCCCAGTCGGGTGCGGCGCGTGAGGTTGCCGAGCGCCTGCAGCGCTTTTTGGATATGACCGCGCGCGCATCCCAGTTTGACCTGGTGCTAACCGAGCGCATGGGACACGCCAAGGAGCTTGCCGCACAGGATCAGGGCTATCGCACCGTTATCGCACTCGGCGGCGACGGCGTGATCCACGAGGTCGTCAACGGGCTTATGATGCAAAAGGAGGACGCCCGCCCCGCTCTTGCCGTCCTGCCCGTGGGCTCCGGCAACGATTTTGCCCAGACGCTCGGCATCGAAGATTTCTCCGGCAAGGATTTTGGCGCGTTGCTCACCTGTGAGCTGCAGCGTCAGGACATCGGGCGGATTCGCTCATGGAACCCCGCATACGGCAGCGGCGAGGCGATCGTCGAGTATTACGACCAGACGCTCTCCGTCGGTATTGATGCCGCCATCGGCCTTGGCACCACCGAACTGCGCAAAAAGACCGGCTTGACGGGCGCTCCGCTCTACACCCTCTCGGGACTTGAGCAGTTTGGCCTGCGCTATCGCAACTACCCCATGACAGCCAGCTTTGACGGCGCGCCCGCCGAGCGCATGAAGGCGATCATCATGGCGATTCAGCTGGGTCCCACGTATGGCTCGGGCTATCGTATCTGCCCCGATGCCGACCCCTGCGACGGCATGCTCGACGTCTGCTACGCATGCGGCCCTGTCCCTCGCGCGGTTGCCCTGCCTATGTTTCTTTCGGCCAAGGACGGCCACCATACCAAGTTGCCACCGGTTCGCATGCGCCGCTGCCGCCATGCCGAGCTCACTTTTGAAGAGCCCGACTACCCCATCCAAGCCGACGGCGAGCCCGTTGTCGCCTCGCGCATCGAGGTCGACGTCCTCAGCGGCGCCCTCCTCGTCTGGCACCCCACCCACTAGCCATCCCTAAGTTGCGGTGAAATAGGGACTGCTTATGCAGATAAAGACGCAAAACAGTCCCTATTTCACCGCAACTTATGAGGAAGCTATTCGTCGCTGCCCGGCTTGCGACGGTTGGTCTTTTTAATGGCGTTGAAGTGCTTGTCATTGAGCCTGCGCTGGCGAGAGCGCTGGGGCACCTTGGTCTTTACGCGTCGGCGCGGCGGACGCCCGCGACGCTCAAGCTCTGCCCTCAGCTTACGCAGACAGCAGCTGCGATTCTGAAACTGACTACGGCTCTCGCGCGCCGTCACGACAATCCCCGTGGGCCCATGCTTCATGCGCACCGCCGAGTCCGTCGTGTTCACGCCCTGTCCGCCCGGACCCGTCGCGCGAAACACTTGCACCTCGCAATCGCGCGCCAACTCCTCGGCCGACATCTCGGCATAGCGCGCATACTCGCGCCATCCCATCTTGTTCTCATCCATATCAACACCTCCCCTCATACAAAAAATGTGACAAAGGGACGGTCCCTTTGTCACATCGCATACCAATCGCTTGTGTTGCGCGCTTAGGCGAAGGTGATCTCGCCGGTCTCGCAGTCCATATCGGCGATACGGGCCAGGCTCTCGACGCGGAAGCCGCGCTCGCGGAGCTTATCGCCGCCGCCCTGGAAGCCCTTCTCCACCGCAATGCCAATACCGGACACCTCGGCACCCGCAGCCTCGCAGATCTTGATAAGACCCTCGAGCGCACAGCCGTTGGCCAGGAAGTCGTCGATAATCAGGACCTTATCGCCCTCGGAAAGGAAGCGCTTGCCCACGATGACCGGGTACTCCTTCTGCTTGGTAAAGGAGTAGATGGTCGTGGCATACTGCTCGCCGTCGAGGTTGATGGACTGCGCCTTCTTGGCAAAGACCACCGGCACGCCGCCAAAGTGCTGAGCGGCAATGCAAGCCATGCCAATGCCCGAGGCCTCGATCGTCAGGATCTTGTTGATCTCGACATCCTTGAACAGACGGGCCCACTCGGCGCCCATATGGTCGAACAGTTCAACGTCGCACTGGTGGTTGAGGAAGGCATCAACCTTAAGGACGTTACCGGCCTTTACGATGCCGTCATGGCGAATACGATCCTCAAGCTCCTGCATGGCGCAACCCCTTCTCGCGGCAACGATACCGCGCGATTAATAACGTTGTTCGATAGTCTACCACGGACCGACCCCCGCCCGTCCCACAAGCCGCATCGCACCACAAACCAGTCTTTTTGGAATGGCGCGAAGCGTGGCAGACAGCCACGCAACACGCTAATGGCGGGCGCGCACCCTCACCAAACGCACCATGGCGAGTGCAAAGCCCACAGCGGCCACAGCCATCAACACATAGAACACCGAACGGAAGCCAAACAAGAACACATCCGGACGGCCTGCAACGAAACTGGTCACGGCCTCGCCCATCGCCACGCTCATCTGCCCATACAGGATATGCGACGCCGCCGTAATGCCCACTGCCATACCCGCATAGCGCGCCAGGCTACCCAGGCTGCCCGCAAAGCCGAGCGCTTCGCGCGGAGCCGAGCCCATGTACAGCGAGTTGTTGGGACTCTGGAAAATCGACGTACCGCACGACATAAACGCGACACAGCACACGATCACAGGGATAGAAGCGTGCTCATCGAGCGTGCTTACCGCAAAAAGACCGCATACGTACACGCCCAGGCCGACCGCCGTGGGGCCCTCGCAGCCAACACGGTCCGAAACCGTACCCGAAAGCGGGCCGATAAAGGCATTCACCATCGGAAGCGCCAAAAAGAGCATTCCGGAAATGTCGGAACCAAAGCCGTGGGCGTCCTGAAAATAAAACGGCAGGATAAACTCAGATGCGCCAATACCAACGAACACGATGAGCATGCAAGCAAGGTTGATGGTGAAGGCCGAATTTGCAAAGCAGCGACGACCGGCCTCGATCAGGGACATGT
>URKH01000062.1 GCA_900548255.1 uncultured Collinsella sp.
CCGCCCGCTTCCGCTTCGGGCCTGCGGCCCTCGCGTGCTGCGCTGGAAAACGCTTACGCGTTTCCTCAGCTCCGCACCCTTGCGGGTTCGAATCCCTCTGCGATGGGCCTGAAAAAGGAAAGGCCCCCATAGCTGGGAGCCTATCAAATCGGTGGTGGGCGATGAGGGATTCGAACCCCCAGCCTTGTGCGTGTAAAGCACCTGCGCTAACCGTTGCGCCAATCGCCCGTGCGGAGAGAGTATAGCAAAACAATCGCCTCATTCACCTCATATCCATTAAAGGTAACTGGCGCGTGTCACAGCGGAGCTGATTCAGTTGAGATTGCCTGAACATTCCGCCCCTCTTTACGCCCTCGGGTATACTCAAAAGCTACTGATTCGATTTGATGCCCAGCAACAGCAGAGGGGATAGTATATGTGCGGTTTTGTCGGTTTTGTCGGTGGGACGGATAACCAATCCGAGGTGCTCACCAAGATGATGGACCGCATCGTCCATCGTGGTCCCGACATGGGCGGCCAGTTTATCGACGGCCGCGTTGCCCTCGGCTTCCGCCGCTTGTCGATCCTCGACCTGACCGAGGCCGGCGCTCAGCCCATGGCCAATGAGGACGGTAGCGTCGTCATTGTCTTCAACGGCGAGATCTACAACTTCCAAGAACTCCGTTCCGAGCTCGAGGCCAAGGGCTACAAGTTCCACTGCGGCGCCGACACCGAGAGCCTCCTGCACGGCTATGAGGAGTGGGGCGAGGCAGTACTCGATCGCTTGCGCGGTATGTACGCCTTCGTCATCTGGGACAAGAAGAAGAATAAGCTTTTTGGCGCCCGCGATATCTTTGGCATCAAGCCGCTCTACTACTATCCCATGGCCGATGCGGGCGACGGCGCTCCGGGCGTGCTCTTCGGTTCCGAGATTAAGAGCTTCCTGGACTACCCGCACTTCCACAAGGCGGTCAACAAAAAGGCCCTGCGTCCGTACATGACGCTGCAGTATTCGGCAACCGAGGAGACCTTCTTCGAGGGTGTCTACAAGCTGCCGCCGGCGCATTACTTTACCGTCGATATCCCGACCGGCAAGATGAACATCGAGCGCTACTGGGATTGCGATTACTCTGCCGTCGAGAAGCCGTTCGAGGAGTACGTCGACGAGCTGGATGAGGTCGTGCACGAGAGCGTCGAGGCCCATCGCATCGCCGACGTTAAGGTCGCGTCGTTCCTCTCCGGCGGCGTCGACTCCAGCTACATCGCCGCTTGCCTCATGCCCGACAAGACCTTCTCGGTGGGCTTTGACTACAAGAACTTCAACGAGACCAACTACGCCAAGGAACTTTCTGACAAGCTCGGCGTCGAGAATGTCCGCAAGATGATCACCGCCGACGAGTTCTTTGGCGCGCTCGAGGACATCCAGTATCACATGGACGAGCCGCAGTCCAACCTGTCTTCCGTGCCGCTGTGGTTCTTGGCCGAGATGGCCCGCAAGGACGTCACCGTCGTGCTTTCGGGCGAAGGCGCCGACGAGCTCTTTGGCGGCTACGCCTACTACGAGGACACGGTCCCGGTCCGCAAATACAAAAAGATGGTGCCGCTGCCCATTCGTCGCGCGCTCGGTAACCTGGCGCTGCATATGCCGTACTTCAAGGGACATAACTTCCTGGTCAAGGGTGCCGAGATCCCCGAGAAGTCGTTCCTGGGACAGGCTCTGGTATGGCCGGAGCGCGAGGTCGACGGCGTGCTCAAGCCCGAGTACAACACCGGCGATGGCGCCTTCGAGCTTGCCGCTCCCATCTATGCGCGCGTGAAGGGTCAGCCCGAGCTGGTCAAGAAGCAGTACCTGGACATGAACATGTGGCTCCCGGGCGACATTCTGCTCAAGGCCGACAAGATGTGCATGGCGCACTCGCTGGAGCTGCGCGTGCCCTTCCTGGACCGCAAAGTCATGGAGTTCGCCGAGCACATTCCCGACCGCTACCGCATCAACGAGAACGGCAACAAGCAAGTACTCCGCCACGCTGCCAACAAGTCGCTGCCCGATGAGTGGGCCACCCGTCCCAAGGTGGGCTTCCCGGTGCCGATTGTCTACTGGCTGCGCGAGCAAAAGTGGTACGACTATGTCAAGGAGTACTTCACCGCGCCGTGGGCAAGCGAGTTCTTCGATACCGACGAGCTCATGCACCTGCTCGATCTGCACTTTGCGGGCAAGGGCGATTTCCAGCGCAAGATCTATACGCCGCTCGTGTTCCTGGTGTGGTACAAGCGCTTCTTTATCGACGAGGACCAGCCCGCTGTTCAGGCTGCCTAGCCTCGGCTTACGAACGCCTGCGCGTAACGGCTCCTCCGGGAGCCGTTTTTGCGTGGGTGCGTTTCAGTTACTATAAAAACCGTCCCTGCCAAATGGCTGAGAAAGGCGAAAGATGCACCATTCGGATTCCGCGACCGTGACCACGGTCGATACGCTTGCCAAGCTTCTCGATGTGTGCGGCGAGCTGCGCGCATCAGAGCAGGTTGACGAGCGTGCCGTGACCGGCTGCTCGTTTGATTCGCGTGCGGTCTCGGCAGGTGACGTGTTCTTTTGCAAAGGCGCTGCCTTTAAGCCCGCGTTTTTGAGCATGGCGCTCGATGCGGGCGCCGTCGCATTTGTGTGCGAAGAGTCGCTGGTCGAGTCTCTGGAGCCGCTGGCGCAGGAGAGCGGTGCTGCGATGCTGGTTGTTGATAGCGTTCGCACGGCCATGGCCCTGTTGCCGCCGGAGGTCTACGACCGTCCCGACCACGACGTCAAGATCGTGGGCATCACCGGTACCAAGGGAAAGACCACGGCCGCTTTTATGCTCCAGTCCATCATCAAGGCAGCGGGCGAATCCTGCGGCATGATCGGCTCGGTGAGTACCGACGATGGCATCGAGTGCTACGAGAGCACCAATACTACGCCCGAGGCCCCCGAGGTCTGGCGCCATATCGCCAACTGCCGTGAGTCCGGTCGCCAGTCCATGGTCATGGAGGTCTCGAGCCAGGCACTCAAGTACCAACGCGTCGAGAATCTGCCGTTTGACGTGGCGTGCTTCCTCAACATCGGCCGTGACCACATCTCACCGATCGAACACCCCACGTTTGAGGATTATTTTGAGAGCAAACTCAGGATCTTTGACCAGGCAAAGACCGCCGTGGTGAATCTGGGCACCGAAGAGGTTGACCGTGTGCTGGAGGCAGCGTCGACGGCCGAGCGCTTGGTGACCGTTGGCGTCGAGCATCCCGAGGCAAGCCTGTGGGCAAGCGATGTCCGCGTGGTCGGCTTTATCATCGAGTTTAACCTGCATGGCCTGTGTGCCGACGAGTCCGAGGCGGGGGAGAAGGTCCTGCTGGGCATCGCGGGCGACTTTAACGTGGAAAACGCGCTGGTCGCTATCGCCGCTGCGCACGAGATCGGCATCGGTATCGAGGCTATCAAGAAGGGCCTCTCCAAACTGCGTGTGCCGGGCCGTATGGAGGTCGTGGAGTCGAAGGATGGCCGCGTGATCTGCGTCGTTGACTACGCTCACAACCAGCTTTCGTTCCGGTCGCTTTTCTCGTCGGTCAAGCGCGCGTTTCCCACTAGTCCAGTCATTGCAGTGTTTGGCGCTGCCGGCGGCAAGGCGCAGGAGCGCCGCGAGCAGCTTCCGCGCGAGGCCGCACCATATTCCGACCTGATGATCTTTGCCAACGAGGACCCGGCTCACGAGGACCCGATGAAGGTCTGTCGCGAGCTTGCCGAGCATGTTCCCGACGATACGCCGAACAAGATCATCCTCGACCGCGAAGCCGCTGTGCATGCGGCGTTCAAGGCGGCGCGCGAGGAGTACGTCAACCCCGATGCTCCCACCATTGTCTTGCTGCTGGCAAAGGGTGACGAGGAGCTCATGCACGTGGGCGACGAGTTCGTGCCCATCGAGAGCGACCTTTCGCTGGCCAATCGCCTGATCGATGTTACCCAGTTTGACTAATGAACCATGATGGCGGCGGCGCCCTGAGTGCGCTGTCGCCATAAGCGTGTTCCCTCAATCAAAACATGCCGTCCAAGTCCAAACCCTTCTACGTAAACGGAGTAACCATGTCCCACAACACCCTGCCGACCGTTGCCGAGCTTTCGGGCGAGATGCGCGAGCGCTTGGCCAAGGTCAAGTACGTCTTTACCGACCTGGATGCCACGATGCTCGCGCCCGGCTCGTGCGTGCTGCGCGACAACGACGGTAACCCCTCGACCAAACTCGTCGAGGCCGTCGTGGCACTTGCCCGCGCTGGTATTCAGGTGGTTCCCACCTCGGGCCGCAACCGTACCATGATCCACGAGGATGCGCGCGTGCTCGGCCTCAACTCCTACATCGGTGAGATGGGCGGCCTGGTCATGTACGACCTCAAAGCCAACGATTGGGAGTATCTGACTGGCGACATGCCTTACGACCCCGCCTGCGGCCTTACTCCGCACCAGGTGATCGAGCAGACCGGCGTGTGCGAGAAGATTCTTGCCCGCTGGCCGCACAAGATCGAGTATCACAACGACATGTCGACCGGCTACAAGTACCGCGAGGTCACCGTCGGCATGCGCGGCGATGTGCCCGACAATGAGGTCCAGGCCATCCTGGACGAGGCCGGCTGCGGCCTGGTGTGGGCCTGTAACGGTCACCTGACGCATCTGTCCAAGCCGACGACGCTCGAGCTCGATCGCGTCGAGGACGGTCGCGCGTTTAACATCAATCCCGCCGGCCTCAACAAGGGCGTTGCCATCGCGCGCTTCTGCGAGCACCTGGGGATTGAGCGCGAGGAGACGCTCGCGCTCGGCGATTCCGAGTCCGACTTCTACATGGCCGATCACGTGGGCACGTTCTGCCTGGTCGAGAATGGCCTGACGAGCGCCGGCGCGCCCGAGTTCCTGGCTGCTTGCGAGAACGCTTTCGTTACGCGCGGCAAAATTGTCGACGGTTGGGCGGCGACGGCAGAGCTGCTGGTCGCGGCGCGTTCGTAGCGCGGCGTCGCCGCACTTGGACATGTCTTTTCGAGAGAGACTGGTGAGGTAATGTCCGATATCGAGAATCCGACAGGCGACACGCGCCCGATTGGCGTGTTCGATTCTGGTTTGGGCGGTCTGACGGTTGCGCGCGCCATCGCGACGGTGCTGCCGCACGAGTCCGTCTACTACTTCGGCGACACCAAACGCTGCCCCTACGGCACGCGCACCGAGGATGAGGTGCGCTCGTTTGCGTTGCAGGCGGGCCGTTGGCTGTCGAAGCACGACGTCAAGATTATGGTCATCGCCTGCAACACGGCGACAGCTGCGGCCTTGCGTCTGGCCCAGCAGGTGCTCGACGTTCCCGTGATCGGCGTGATCGCGCCGGGTGCCCGTGCGGCAATCAACAGCACCCGTTCGCGTCGCGTGGGCGTGCTCGCCACCAACCTCACCATTCGCTCGGGCGCCTACACGCGCGCCATTCAGGATCTAGATGCCGGCGTCGATGTATACGGTTGTCCTGCCTCGAGCTTTGTCGAGGTTGTCGAACACGAGCTCGCCTCGGGCGCGCATCTGCAAGAGCAGTGGCTCGAGAACGAGGACATCTTCGATACGCCAGCCGTGCGAGCGCTGGTGGGTGCCACGGTTGAGCCGCTGCGCGATCGCGGAATCGATACCGTGGTGCTCGGCTGTACGCACTTTCCGCTGCTCGTGGGGCCTATTCGCCATGCGCTGGGGCCCGGGGTGCGTGTGGTGAGTTCCGCCGAGGAGACTACGCGCGAGCTGACCGATATCCTCACGCGCCGCGAGCAGCTGGCGGGCGACGCTGCCGAGCCTCAGCATCGCTTTGCGACGACGGCCGATAACATTGCCGAGTTTGCGGTGGCGGGTAGCTTTATCTTTGGCCAGCCGCTCAAGAGCATCGAACATATTGATATCGACGAACTGAAATAGATGTAGGGTTACCGTCCAAAGACTTGCCCTCTTCTTCTGCCGAAAGGATATTTCTATGGAGTACATGCAGGTCAACCGCGCCAACGGCCGTGCCGCCAATGAACTGCGCCCCGTCAAGCTCACCCGTGGTGTTATGAAACATGCCCACGGCTCGTGCCTGGCTGAGTTCGGCGACACGCGCGTGCTGTGTGCCGCCACAATTGAGGAGGGCGTGCCGGGCTGGCGCAAGGGCGCCAAGGCCGGTTGGGTAACCGCAGAGTATGCCATGCTGCCGGCATCGACCGGTAAGCGTTGCAAGCGCGAGTATACCAAGCGTAAGGGCCGCTCCATGGAGATCGAACGTCTCATCGGCCGTAGCCTGCGTACCGTCGTCAACATGAAGGCGCTCGGCGAGTACACCGTCACCGTCGACTGCGATGTGATCCAGGCGGATGGCGGCACGCGTACGGCGAGCATTACCGGTGCCTGGGTGGCGCTGCATGATGCTCTTGCTATGTGGGTCGAGGCCGGCAAGATCGAGCGCATTCCGCTCACGGGCCAGGTTGCCGCCATCTCTATGGGCGTTGTCGACGGCAACACCATGCTCGACCTCGATTATTCCGAGGACAGCCACGCCGAGGTCGACATGAATCTCGTCGCTACCGACACCGGCGAGATGATTGAGCTCCAAGGCACCGGCGAGCAGGCGCCCTTCG
This sequence comes from uncultured Collinsella sp., assembly GCA_900548255.1. GTDB lineage: Bacteria > Actinomycetota > Coriobacteriia > Coriobacteriales > Coriobacteriaceae > Collinsella. Next base: position 6,622 of record URKH01000062.1, read on the forward strand.
ACCGCAAGCGTCTCAACGCCCTGCTCGACCTGGGCGACAAGGGCATCGCCGAGCTCATCGAGCTTCAGCGCCAAGCCCTCGCCTAACCTGCCAAAAAGGGACAGGTTTATTTTGGCAGGTTTTATCTGGGAAAACGTCGAAGTATAAGACTGCCGTTGATTGAGAGGGGAGAGGCGGAGGCCCTCGTCGCCCTCGGCGCGGCATTGCTATAGAGACAAGGAGACCACTCATGGCACTTGAGAAGATCGACATCGACACCCTCGACCCGGCGGCGACCATTGTCGTGGCAACGGGCAACGCCCATAAGCTCACCGAGATCGAGGCCATTTTGGGCAAGGTCATGCCCGAGGTGCGCTTTGTGGCGCTCGGCCAGCTGGGCGAATTTGAGGACCCCGAGGAAAACGGCACGACGTTTTTGGAGAACGCCATCATCAAGGCGCAGGCTGCCGTCGAAGAGACGGGGCTCATGGCCATTGCCGACGATTCGGGCCTGGTCGTCGACGCGCTGGACGGTGAGCCCGGTGTGTATAGCGCGCGCTACGCGGGCGTTCACGGCGACGATGCCGCCAACAATGCCAAGCTGCTCGTGAATCTGGAAGGCGTGGCAGACGAGGACCGCACCGCGCGCTTTATGAGCGTCGTTGCGCTCATCGATACGGACGGCCTGGTCACCTATGGCGAGGGCGCCTGTGAGGGCGTTATCGCGCACGAGGGCCGCGGCGATCACGGCTTTGGCTACGACCCGCTGTTCCTGCCGGTCGATACGCCGGGCAAGACTATGGCCGAGCTCACGGCGGACGAGAAGAACGCCATCAGCCATCGATTCCATGCGCTCGAGCACCTATCCGCCAAACTGACGGGCGAGGAGTAAGCCGTGCGTGCGGTGGTGCAGCGCGTACTCAATGCCGGCGTGACAGTCGACGGCGAGTGCGTGGGCAAAATTGGGCGCGGCTATCTGGTGCTGTTGGGCGTGGGCCACGGCGACACGCGCGCCGAGGCTGATAAGCTGTGGGGCAAGCTCCGCGGCTTGCGCATTAACGAGGACGAGAACGGCAAGACCAACCTGGCACTTGCCGATGTCGACGGCGAGGTTCTCGTAGTGTCGCAGTTCACGCTGTTCGCCGATTGCCGTCACGGCCGCCGCCCATCGTTTACCGATGCCGGCGCCCCCGATGTTGCCAACGAGCTCTACGAGTACTTCTTGACGCTCGTTCGCAAAGATGTCGAACACGTGGCGCACGGCATCTTTGGCGCCGATATGAAAGTCGACTTGGTCAACGACGGTCCGTTCACCATCGTCCTCGATACCGACAATCTGTAAGTAGCCAAATTAGCTACTTGCGCGTGGTCGCAACAGGGTGCTATAGTATTAGAGTTTTGTCTATCTTAGGGGTATTATCCCCTTTTTGAATTGCATCTTCTGGAGGCCCTGTTCATGGAAGAGATGGAAGTCAATCACGTCGACGACATCCACGAGAAGCTGACCGATATGGTGGGCGATCGCGTTAAGGTGAAGGCCAACATGGGCCGCACCCGCGTCGTCGAGCGCATGGGCACCATCAAGAGCGTCCATCCGGCAGTCTTTATCGTCGAGGTTGACGAGCGCCGCGGCCGCAAGTCGCGTCAGTCCTACCAGTATATCGATGTCCTCACCGGTCAGGTCGAGCTGTTCGACCCCGAGAGCGGCGAGCATATCTTTACCCCGCTCGGCAATCAGCTCGAGGAGCACTAGCGGTGACCGATCGGTCCCTGACTCTTTCCGCGCCGGCAAAGATTAACCTCTACCTGGGGGTTCATACCGAGCGCGATGACCGCGGCTACCACAGGGTCGATTCCCTGATGGCAGCTGTCGGTCTTTCCGATACCGTGACGGTTACGCCGGCACAGGCGCTGACCGTCCAGACGGTTCCGGCATCAGATTTTCCCATGCAAAAGAATACGGCATATCGGGCTGCGGTTGCTATGGCCGAGCATTATGGTCGCGAGGCAAACATCTGCGTGACGATTGAGAAGCGCATTCCATTGTGCGCCGGCTTGGGCGGTCCCTCGACGGATGCGGCCGCGGTCATTGTCGCCTTGGCGGAGCTCTGGGGAATTGATCGCACCGACCCCGCGCTCGACGACATTGCGCGGGGCATTGGTGCTGACGTCCCGTTCTTTTTGCACGCGAGCCCTTCGTTCTACGTAGGTGGGGGAGACGTGCTGGCAACTGAGTATCCCGTGCTGCCCGCAACGCCCGTCGTGTTGGTCAAGCCGCGCGAGGCAAGCGTTTCGACAATTGAAGCCTATCGACGTTTTGACGAGGCCCCGGTGCCTGCAGACAAGCCCGGCGCGATAGCTTCTGCCTTGCGTGCTGGTGATGCTGAGACGGCATATGCGCTCATCCATAACAACCTGGGTGTCATTTCCGCACAGATGGAGCCTCAGATACAAACGGTTCTCGATTGGCTGCGTAAACAAGGCGGCACCGTTGCTGTAGATGTGTGCGGATCGGGCGCCTGCTCGTTTGCCATTTGCGACACCGTCGCCACGGCTGAGGGGCTTGCCGACGCTGCCCTGCAAAACGGCTGGTGGTCCTGCGCGACGGAGCTCATTCCCAACACGGTTCGCATCGAAGTGCCAAAGAAGTAAAAATTTCTCTAGCACACGACGGAAATCTTTGTTACTATAGTCGAGCTAACGGGTTGTGGCTCAGTTTGGTAGAGCACTGCGTTCGGGACGCAGGGGTCGCTGGTTCAAATCCAGTCAACCCGACCAGAGCATGAGGAGGGACCGCTTCTTGCGGTCCCTTTTTTTAGCTATTGTTGTGATACCGCGATACCCGCGGTATACTCATTCGAGCTTGTCTCGCTGTATTGTGGAGGTCTACATGTTTGGACTGAGGGCTCCTGAGCTCATCATTATTCTCGTCGTTGTCCTGATTATCTTCGGGCCCAAGAACCTGCCGAAGCTCGGCAAGTCCCTCGGCTCTACCGTCAAGAATATCCGTGAGGGTATGGAGGGCGACGATAAGGCCGAGACCAAGCAGGCCGAGGAGGTCGTGGTCGAGCAGTCCGAGGAGGACAAGGAGATCGCTGAGCTCGAGGCCAAGCTCGCTGCTGCCAAGAAGAAGCAGGCAGAGGACAGCGACGCGGACGCAGAGTAGTCCCATCCCTTTGGGGTGAGCACCTGACCGGCTTGCCCGCAGGCTAGCCGGTCTTTTTCGTTTTGTTGACAGTTGATTGTTTGATCAGAGTTGGGGAGATATCCGTATGGACGCAAGCCAGATCGTACTGACCGCTGAGGGCCGCCAGAAGCTCGTCGAGGAGCTCGCTTGGCGTGAGGGCGATTACGCCAAGGAGATCGTCGAGGACATCAAGGAAGCCCGCGCGTTCGGCGACCTTTCGGAGAACTCCGAGTACGATGCCGCCAAGGACAAGCAGGCCCAGAACGCCGCTCGTATTGCCGAGATCCAGGCCATCCTTGCCAACGCTCAGGTTGCTGCCACCACAGGTGATTTGACCGTCTCCATCGGTTCCACCGTTTCTCTGATTGATCCCAACGGTGAGGTCATGGAAGTCACGCTCGTCGGTACCACCGAGACCAACTCGCTCGAGCACAAGATTTCCAACGAGTCTCCGGTCGGCCACGCCATCATCGGTCACGGCGAGGGCGACTCCGTCGAGGTCGTTACGCCTTCCGGCAAGACTCGCGTCTACACCATCGCCAAGATTGCACGCTAGACCACGGTCCCGCGTAAAGGTATGTTTTCGCTCCCTGGGACCGAATCCTGGGGAGCGTTTTAGTTCGAGGAGCTAACTTATGGCAGAGAACCAGAACGCCGCAGATCAGGCATCGACGCTCAACGACGAGCGCGCCACCCGCCTGGCCAAGCGCGCCGCCCTGTTCGAGGCGGGCCAGAACCCCTATCCCGAGCACTCTGAGCTTGAGGACTACGTTGCCGATATCGAGGCTAAGTACGCCGAGCTTGCCGATGGCGAGGACACCGAGGACGTCGTGAAGATCGGCGGCCGTGTGGTCGCCAAGCGCGGTCAGGGCAAGATCATGTTCATCGTCGTACGCGATGCGACTGCCGAGATTCAGCTGTTCTGCCGCATCAACGACATGGACGAGGCTGCCTGGAATACGCTCAAGTCCCTCGACCTGGGCGACATCCTGGGCGTGACCGGCGTGGTTGTGCGCACCCAGCGCGGCCAGCTTTCCGTTGCCCCTAAGAGCGCGACCCTGCTTGCCAAGGCCGTTCGTCCGCTGCCCGAGAAGTTCCACGGTCTTTCCGATAAGGAGACCCGCTATCGCCAGCGCTATGTTGACCTGATCGCCAACGACGACGTTCGCGAGACGTTCCGTAAGCGTTCGCAGATTCTCTCCACCTTCCGTCGCTTTATGGAGTCCGACGGCTACATGGAGGTCGAGACCCCCATCCTGCAGACCATCCAGGGCGGCGCTACGGCTAAGCCGTTCATCACGCACTTCAACGCGCTCGATCAGGAGTGCTACCTGCGCATTGCTACCGAGCTGCACCTCAAGCGCTGCATCGTCGGCGGTTTTGAGCGCGTGTTCGAGATCGGCCGTATCTTCCGTAACGAGGGCATGGACCTTACCCACAACCCCGAGTTCACCACGATGGAGGCCTATCGTGCCTTCTCCGACCTCGAGGGCATGAAGGCGCTCGCCCAGGGTGTCATTAAGGCGGCTAACAAGGCCATCGGCAACCCCGAGGTCATCGAGTACCAGGGTCAGACCATCGACCTTTCTGGTGAGTGGGCCAGCCGTCCCATGACCGACATCGTCTCCGACGTGCTCGGCAAACAGGTCACCATCGATACGCCGGTCGAGGAGCTTGCTGCTGCCGCGCGCGAGAAGGGCCTGGAGATTAAGCCCGAGTGGACCGCCGGCAAGATTATCGCCGAGATCTACGATGAGCTGGGCGAGGACACCATCGTCAACCCCACGTTCGTGTGCGATTACCCCATCGAGGTCAGCCCGCTTGCCAAGCGCTTTGAGGACGACCCGCGCCTGACGCACCGCTTTGAGCTGGTTATCGCCGGTCACGAGTACGCCAACGCGTTCTCCGAGCTCAACGACCCGGTCGACCAGGCCGAGCGCTTTGCCGCCCAGATGGCCGAGAAGGCTGGCGGCGACGACGAGGCCATGGAGTACGACGAGGATTACGTGCGCGCCCTCGAGTACGGTATGCCTCCTGCGGGCGGCATCGGCATCGGTATCGATCGCGTGGTCATGCTGCTCACCAACCAGGCTTCCATCCGCGACGTGCTGCTGTTCCCGCACATGAAGCCCGAGAAGGGTTTCCAGTCCGGTGCCGCTGCCGCCAAGGCTGCCGAGGCCGGCAACACCGCGAGCCCGTTCGTCAAGCCGCTCAAGCCCACGGTTGATTATTCCAAGATTGCCGTCGAGCCGCTGTTTGAGGAGTTCGTCGACTTTGATACCTTCTCCAAGAGCGATTTCCGCGCTGTGAAGGTCAAGGCGTGCGAGGCCGTCAAGAAGTCCAAGAAGCTGCTGAACTTTACGCTCGACGACGGCACCGGCACCGATCGTACCATCCTCTCCGGCATTCACGGTTATTATGAGCCCGAGGACCTGGTCGGCAAGACCTTGCTCGCCATCACCAACCTGCCTCCGCGCAAGATGATGGGCATTCCCAGCTGCGGCATGCTCATCAGCGCTATCCACGAGGAGGAGGGCGAGGAGCGTCTCAATCTGATCCAGCTCGACGCTTCCATCCCCGCCGGCGCAAAGATGTACTAACTAGTTACGCGGTTCTACGAACCGCGTAACGGCTCGACACTGCGCGGGCCGCATTTGGACAATCTGACGTTCAATTTCAAGGGCGCGACCAGAAGGTCAGCGCCCTTTCGT
>URKH01000063.1 GCA_900548255.1 uncultured Collinsella sp.
CCGCCGATGCAATACGCCTCGTCGGCAAGCTGCACGTGTAGCGCGTCCGCATCGGCCGTGGAATAAACGGCGACGGTCTTGATGCCCATATCGCGGCACGCGCGGATAACACGGACCGCGACTTCGCCGCGGTTGGCGATGAGCACTTTGTCGAACATGGAGCCTTCCTTAACTTTCGTGCATGAGTGCAAAAGACATATCGGCGCGGCAGCAAACCTCACCGTTGACGCTCGCAGTACCCGTCGCAAAGCGGAACGGCCCGCGCGCACGCGTGATGGAGCACACTAGATCCACCGTGTCGCCCGGGCGCACCGGACGCTTAAAGCGCACCTTGTCCAGACTCGTGTAGAACGGCGTCGCGCCGCGCGCCTCCTCATCGCCCATCAGCAGCACGCAGCAGTTCTGGGCGAGCATCTCGCACTGAATCACGCCGGGAACGACCGGGTTTCCCGGAAAATGTCCCTGCAAAAAGTACTCGTCGCCTGTAATCGTGATCTTGCCGTGGGCCTCGTCGCCCACCAGCTCGGCTTCGTCGAGCAAAAGCATCGGCTCGCGATGCGGTAACAGCTTCTTGAGCTCTTCTTTGTTCATGGATATCACCTATCCGATCCTCATGAGGCAGCTGCCAAACTCCACGAGGTCGCCGTCGGCCACGCAGATCTCGAGCACCTCACCGTCTGCCTCGGCCGTCACCTCGTTGAGAACCTTCATGGCCTCGATGATGCAGAGGGTCTCGCCGGCCTTGACCTTGGAGCCCACGCGCACAAATGGCTCGTCGCCCGGCGCAGGGGCAGCATAGAAGACGCCCACCATGGGAGCAGTCACCTCGGTGCCCTTGGGCTCCGGCGCGGCGGCAGGTGTCTGCGTGGCGGGTTCCGGTGCGGCGGCAGGCATGGCGACAGGAGCCACCGCCGGAGCAGTCACGGCACCCGGCATAGGCATGGGCACGGCAACAGGCTGCGCGGCGCTCGCGCGCTCGAGTTCGACCGCGGTGCCATCGGGCTCCTCAACGCGTACGCGCGTGAGGCCGCGGTCCTCCATAACATCGGCTATCTCGGCAAGTCTTTTGGAATCCATGCTCTAGCTCCTCGTATATCTACGCAGCGCGATGGCGGCATTGTGTCCACCAAAGCCCAGATTGGTCGAAAGCGCCCAGGTAAGGTCGGCGCGAGCCGCGCGATTGGGCGTGTAGTCAAGATCGCAGGCGGGATCGGGCGTGTGGTAGTTAATGGTCGGGGGTACTACGCCCTGCTCGAGCGCCATGGCGCAGGCCATGACCTCGATGGCACCCGTAGCACCGATCATGTGACCGGTCATCGACTTGGTCAACGAGACATGCGCGGCGCGCGCCGCGTCCTCGCCGAGCGCCCGCTTAATGCCCGCCGTCTCGGAGGAATCGTTGAGCTTGGTCGAGGTGCCGTGGGCATTGATGTAGAGGCCCTCGGAAGGCTTGACGTCGCCCTCGACCACCGCCAGCGATATCGCGCGGGCAATGCCGGCAGCCTCGGGATCGGGGCTCGTGATGTGATAGGCATCATCGGTGTTGCCGTAGCCCACGACCTCGGCATAAATGTGCGCCCCGCGAGCCAGCGCGTGTTCCATGCTCTCGAGCACGAGCACGCAGGCGCCCTCGCCCATCACAAAGCCGTCGCGATTCGCATCGAACGGACGGCATGCCGTCGACGGGTCGGGGTTGGTAGTGAGTGCACGGCAGGACGTAAAGCCCGCAACGGCATCGGGGATAATGGCCGCCTCGGCTCCGCCGGCGAGAATCGCATCGGCATAGCCATGCTTGATGGCGCGGAACGCCTCGCCCACGGCATGGGCCGAGGTCGCGCACGCAGTCACCACGGGCAGGGTCGGGCCTTTTGCCTTGTGGCGGATTGCGATATTGCCCGAAGCCATATTGGGAATCATCATCGCAATCATATAGGGCGATGCACGGCGGGGCCCACGGTCAGCAATCGTGTGGACGTTGTCGACGAGCGTCTGCATGCCGCCCACGCCCGAGCCCACGTAGACGCCCAGGCGCTCACGATCGATGGCGCCTTCGACATCAAAGCTCGCATCGTGCATTGCCTCGTCCGAAGCCACCAGCGCAAACTGAACGCAGGGGTCCAGATGCTTGGCGTCGCGCTTGCCAAAGTACTCGTTGCCGTCAAAGCCCTTGACTTCGGCCGCCACCTTGACGGTAAACGCATCGGTATCGAAGTGCGTGATCGGGCCGATGCCACAGGTCCCGGCGCACATGGCCGCCCAGGTGGCAAGCGCGGTGTTGCCGAGCGGCGATACGGCACCGATGCCGGTGATTGCAACTCTCTGTTCCATCATGGTCTCCTCATCCAAGCCGTTCTTCGGCCCTGGTTTCTACATCGCCATTCCGCCGTCGACGCGCACGACCTCGCCCGTAATGTAAGCAGCCGCATCGCTCGCTAAAAAGCGCACCACGCCGGCCACTTCCTCGGGACGTGCCATGCGCTTAAGGGGAATCTGTTCCTCGGTTGCCGCACGCACCTTCTCCGAGAGCTTTGCCGTCATATCTGTCTCGACAAACCCGGGAGCGACCGCGTTCGCTCGTACGCCACGAGGCGCAAGCTCGCGCGCCACCGCCTTGGTAAGCCCTATCACGCCCGCCTTGGAAGCAGCGTAGTTGGCTTGCCCGGCATTGCCCATCAGGCCCACGACCGAGCTCATGTTGACGACGCAACCGCCGCGCTGGCGCATAAAGGTCTTGGTGAGCGCGCGCGTCATATTGAATGTTCCCTTGAGATTGACATCGAGCACGCGATCGAATGCGTCATCGCCCATGCGCATGAGCAGGCCATCGCGGGTGATGCCGGCGTTGTTGACGAGCGCCCAAATGGAACCAAAGTCGTTGAGGACCGCTTCCACGCACGCGTTGACAGCAGCGGGATCGGCCACGTCGCATTGATATGCGCGTGCCGTGGCGCCAACCGCCTCACAGGCTTCGCACGTCTTGCGCGCCGCATCGACGCTGCCGGCATAGACGACGGCGATATCAAAGCCGTCCTCCGCCAGACCGACAGCGCAGGCGCGGCCGATACCCCGCGAGCCGCCCGTGACCAGTGCCACGCGACGTGAGTCGTTGCGCTCGAGCGCGCCGTTGTTCAAGTTGCCCATGTCATTCCTTTCGGGTTACAGCCCTGTGGACTATGCGAGCTCGTCGGCAATAGCTGCGACCTGCTCGGCCGTTTCGCACGAATACACGCGAACGTCGCTCAGCGTACGCTTGACCAGGCCCGACAGCGTTTTGCCAGGGCCGACCTCAATAAACGTGTCGATGCCCTGATTCTGCAGAGTATGCAGCGTGTCGACCCAACGAACGGCATGACTCACCTGATTGGCCAAGACATCCGATGCCGCTCGCGGGTCCGCCGGATAGGGCGCCGCCGTCATGTTTGCCATGACCGGAATCAGCAGCGGTGACGGCGCGTGGCCGGCTTGGATATACGTCGCCAGCCCCTCAGTCGCCTCGGCCATATAGGGGCTATGAAATGCGCCCGACACCGCGACTTTCATAGCGCGGCCGCCAGCCTCTTTTACTAGGACGTCGAGCTCCTGCAGCGCCTCGGGCGCTCCGGCAACAACCGTCTGCTGCGGACTGTTGTAGTTGACCGGCCAGCAGTCCTCGCCGGCCTGTTTTGCCAGGTTCTCGACTTGCGCCGCATCGAGCTTGATGACGGCGCGCATGCCGCCCGGATGGCGCTCGGCAGCCGCGGCCATCAGCGCCGCGCGCTCGCACACGAGCTCAAAGCCCGCTCGCGTATCGAACGCCCCCGCAAAGGTGAGCGCGGCGACCTCGCCAAGCGAAAAACCCGCACAGGCGGCAGGTACCACGCCGCGCTCACGCAGGGCGGCAGCCGCTGCCAGATCGTGAACGAACACGCACGGCTGCGTGTTCTCGGTCTGCGAGAGCTCCTCCTTGGAGGCGCTTCGGCACTGCTCACTGGTCCCCGGGCGCACCTCGTCGGCAATGGCGAGCACCTCGGCGGCGGCCGGCGATGCCTCGATCAGGTCGACGCCCATCGCGGGGTGCTGGGCGCCCTGGCCGGCAAACAGAAACGCTACGCCACCCATGCGCACGCACCCTTCAGGACGTGCTCGGCGCCATCGACCAGGTCGTCAACGATTTCACGTGCACTTTGGCGCTCGTTGACCATGCCGGCAATCTGTCCACACAAAAACGAGCCCTCTTCGTAATTGCCGTCCTTGGCGGCCTTGCGAAGGGCGCCCGTGCCCATGGCCCCGAGCTCCTCGACGCTTACGCCCGCCGCCTCGCTCTTGGCGTAGGCGTTGGTGAAGGGGCTCTTGAGGGCACGCACCGGGTGTCCCGTCGAGCGGCCGGTCGCACGCGTCGAGGTGTCGTTGGCCTTCAGGACCATCTCCTTGTACTGCTCCGATACGGTGCACTCATCTGCGATCAGAAAGCGCGTACCCACCTGCACGCCGGCGGCGCCCAGCATAAAGGCGGCCGCCACGCCGCGGCCATCGGCGATACCGCCAGCCGCAACCACGGGAATATCGACCGCATCGACAACCTGCGGCACCAGTGCCATCGTCGAGGTCTCGCCAATATGGCCGCCTGATTCGGTACCCTCGGCAACCACGGCAGTGGCTCCACGACGCGCCACGAGGCGCGCCAGCGCCACCGAGGCAACGACCGGGATGACCTTGATGCCCGCCTCGTTCCACGCCTTCATGTACTTGGTGGGATTGCCGGCACCCGTCACGACGACCGGCACCCGCTCGTCAATCACGACCCGCGCGACCTCGTCGGCAAACGGGCTCATGAGCATGACGTTGACGCCAAAGGGCTTATCCGTCCTGGCGCGCAGCTCATGAATCTGGTCGCGCAGCCAGTTGGCGTCGGCGTTCATGGCCGCGATAATCCCTAAGCCGCCCGCCTCGGACACTGCGGACGCCAGCGAGGCGTCGGCGATCCAGGCCATACCGCCCTGGAACACGGGCTTTTCGATGCCGAGCAGATCGCAGAGAGGAGTCTTGAGCATCTCTACTTCTCCAATGCCGCCTCGACCGTATCGGCGAACTCGCCGACCGTCTTGGGGTTCTCCTCGGTATCGAGCTGGATGCCAAACTCGTCCTCAACGGCGACGAGGATCTCGACGGTGCCCAGACTGTCGAGACCAATCTCCTCGAGCGTGGACTCGGGCTTCATCTCGACGTCGTCAAGACCGGCGGTCTCGCGGATAACATCGCAAACGCGCTCGAAGGTCTTCTGATCTGCCATGGTAGTTCTCCTTTAGTTTGTGCCCTAGGGGCGTTTTTATTTCCTATGTGCAACTACTTCCAACGAAGTAGATAGCCACCTATATCCAGACCGGCGCCAAATCCAACGAGGGTGATGGTGTCGCCCGTGTGAAGTGCACCGGCGTTTGCCAGCCGGTCGAGGGCAAGCGGAATGCATGCGCTCGAAATGTTGCCGGTCTCGCGCAGCGTTCGAACCACGCGCTTGTCTGGCACACCGAGGCGCTTGACCGCCTGACTCAGGATTCGTTCGTTAGCCTGATGGAATACAAAATGGTCGATGTCCTCGACCGAAATGCCCGCATCGCTCGCAAGCTTATGGACCGTGTCGCAAATCGCGTTGACGCCGAACTTGAACACGCGGCGGCCATTCATGGACAGCACGCTCTCGCTATCTGCGGAGGCCTTAAACGGCGAGGTGCCGACCAGACCGGGAACGCACAACGTCTCGACGTCGGGCGCCGTCGAAAGCTCAACGGCAAGGGGGCTGTCTCCCCCAGCCTCAATCACCGCGGCGCCTGCCCCATCGCCAAAGAGCACACAGGTGGCGCGGTCGGTCCAGTCGAGCGCGCGCGTCATCTGCTCGGCGGCAACGACAAGCACATGCTTGGCTCGTCCTCGGGCGATATAGCCCTCGGCAACATCGAGCGCAAATACGAAGCCGGCGCAGGCAGCCGAGACATCGAAGGCAGGGCACGTCGCGCCCAGTCGCTCAGCAACGGCACACGCCTCGGCGGGAACAAGGTGGTCACCCGTCGTCGTCGAGCAGACGATCAGATCCAACTGGCTTGCGTCGATTCCGGACACCTGAAGTGCCCGCTCGCTCGCCGCTACGGCAAGGTCGTCAAGTGACTCGGTGGTGCAGACGTGGCGACTCTTAATACCTGTGCGGGTAAAAATCCACTCATCCGAGGTATCGAGGAACTCGGACAGCTCGTCATTGGAAACACTGCGCTTAGGAAGCGCCGAGCCTGTTCCAAGAATCGTGAAACCCATCACTAACCTCCTTTGAGTTGTTGACGTGTTTACATCGACCAAGGGAGGATAGCGCATTTCAGTCGTTGTTAACGTGTTAACATTAAATTGTCCAAATGCGACAAAGGCTTCACATTGTGTCTCTCTCGACACCATTGCGTTATTCACTTATTCATTAAGGAGGTAGCAGCCGTTATGGATGCCAAATTAACGATAGTCGACGTAACCGGATCGACCAACGATGACCTGCTCGAAGCAGGAAAACAGGGAGCGCCGCACGGCACAGGACTTGCCGCCCGGGCTCAGACAGCAGGACGCGGCCGGCGCGGCCACAAGTGGGATTCAACCGCCGGCAACCTATTGCTTTCGATTGTCCTGCGTCCATGCGTTAATCCTGCGAAGTACTCTGGTCTTGCTGCCGTCAGCGGCCTAGCGGTGCTCGAGGCGCTCGAAAAACAGGGTCTTGCAAACGAGATTGGCCTCAAATGGCCCAACGACCTGGTCGCGCGTGGACGCAAACTCGGCGGCATTCTGGTCGAGGCCGCACGCGATAACGAAGGCAAACCTTTCGCCGTCTGTGGCATTGGTGTCAATGTGAACTATGCGCCCCAAGAGGTGCCCGATGGCGGCCTGCCGGCAATCGGTCTCTCGGACCTTAACGAGAACGTTCCAGCTGTCGACATGCTCCTCGATGAGGTCTATCACGCAGTTATAGACGCTATAGATGCCTGGGCAGAACGCCTCAACGCCAAGGAAAAAGACGCCGGTCCGCTCGCGCCCGTCCACGACGAATATATCGCTCACCTCAATTGGATTGGGAAGCACGTTATCGCCCGCTCACCCGCTGGAGACGAGCTGGCACGCGGCATCTTTAAAACCGTTGATGCCTTTGGTCGCGCGTGCATCGAAACGGAAGACGACTTGCGATCCTTCCATTCTGAGGAGGCATCGCTGCGTCCCGTGAGCGAATAGGGCGCCGCAGCCACCTACTCGTCAGCATTGTCCGACAGTCCAAACCACCATTCAAAACAAAAGGGCCCCGCTACCGTAACGGCAGCGGGGCCCTTTAAGCTATGAGCGATATCGCTTAGAGCTTGATGTCGATGTCGACGCCAGCGGGGAGGTCGAGACGCATGAGCGAATCAACGGTGCCCGAGGTGGGGTCGAGGATGTCGATGAGGCGCTTGTGGGTGCGCATCTCGAACTGCTCACGGGAGTCCTTGTTCACGTGCGGCGAGCGGATAACCGTGTACAGGTTGCGCTCGGTGGGCAGGGGGACAGGACCGGAAACGCGAGCGCCGGTCTTCTGAGCGGTCTCGACGATGAGCTTCGCGGACTGATCGACGACCTCGTGATCATAGCCCTTGAGGCGAATGCGGATCTTCTGGGTAGCCAACTTAAACCTCCAAAGAGTGCGAGAGATGTTCTCGCGGATTACGTAACAGGGAGCTCAAACTTAGGCGTTCTTGCTCATGACCTCGTCCACGATGGACTTGGGCGCGGGCTCATAAGAGTCGAACTGCATCGTGTAGGATGCACGGCCCTGGGTCTGGGAGCGAAGGTCGGTAGCGTAACCGAACATCTCGCCCAGCGGCACCTTGGCACGGATGAGCTTGCTGTTCTTGCGATCCTCCATGCCCTCGATCTTGCCGCGGCGACCGGAGAGGTTGCCCATAACGTCGCCCATGTACTGCTCGGGGGTCTCGACCTCGACAGCCATGATCGGCTCGAGCAGCTGCGGATCGGACTTCTTGAGGGCGTCCTTGATAGCCATGGAGCCGGCGATCTTGAAGGCGGCCTCGGAGGAGTCGACCTCGTGGTAAGAACCGTCGAACAGGGTGACCTTAACGTCGAGGACCGGGAAGCCGGCGATAACACCGGTGTTCAGGGCCTCCTGGATGCCCTTGTCGATGGACGGGATGTACTCCTTGGGCACGACGCCGCCGACGATAGCGTTGACGAACTCGTAGCCGAAGCCCTCCTCCATCTTCTCGAGCTTGATGACGGCGTGGCCGTACTGACCGCGACCACCGGACTGACGGACGAACTTGCCCTCAGCCTTCTCGACGTCGTGACCAGCGGTCTCGCGGTAGGCAACCTGGGGCTTACCAACGTTAGCGTCAACCTTGAACTCGCGGAGCAGACGGTCAACGATGATCTCCAGGTGCAGCTCGCCCATGCCGGCGATGATGGTCTGGCCGGTCTCGTGGTTGGTGGACACCTGGAAGGTCGGGTCCTCCTCGGCGAGCTTGGTCAGAGCCAGGGACATCTTGTCCTGCTCGGCCTTGGTCTTGGGCTCGATGGCAACGTCGATAACGGGCTTAGCGAACTCGATCTTCTCGAGGACGATCTCCTTGCCCTCGGCGCACAGGGTGTCACCAGTGGTGGAGTTCTTGAAGCCGACGCAAGCGACGATGTCGCCGGCGGCAGCGTCGTCACGGTCGATACGCTCGGCGGCGTTCATCTCGAGGATGCGGCCGAGACGCTCGCGCTGACCGTTGGAAGCGTTAACAACGTAGGAGCCGGACTCGGCGCGGCCGGAGTAAACGCGGACATAGGTGAGCTTACCGACGAACGGGTCGGTCATGATCTTGAAGACCAGGCCGGAGAAGGGCTCGTCGAAGGAAGGATGACGCTGGATCTCCTCGCCGGTGTCCGGATCGGTACCGGTGACGGCCTCAACGTCGAGCGGGCTGGGCAGGTAGTCGACGACAGCGTCGAGCAGCTCCTGGACGCCCTTGTTCTTGTAGGCGGAGCCCACGAAGACGAGGTTGAGCTCGTTGGCCAGAACGCCCTTACGCAGAGCAGCCTTGAGCTCCTCGACGGTGAAGTCCTCCTCCATGAGGATCTTCTCCATGAGCTCGTCGTCAAAGCTGGCAGCAGCGTCGAGGAGCTCCTCGCGCTTGGTGGCAGCGATGTCGGCGAACTCAGCCGGGATCTCGTCCATCGGCTCGGGGTAGGTCATGCCCTTCTCGTCGGCCTTGAAGTCCCATGCAGTCATGGTGACCAGGTCGATGACGCCCCAGAAGTTGTCCTCGGCGCCCATCGGGACCTGAGCGGCCACGGCGTTAGCGTCGAGACGATCCTTCATGGTCTCGATAGCGTTGAAGAAGTCAGCGCCCACGCGGTCATACTTGTTGATGAAGGCGATGCGGGGAACGTTGAAGGTAGAAGCCTGACGCCAAACGGTCTCAGACTGGGGCTGAACGCCGGCAACGGCGTCGAAGACGGCGACAGCGCCATCGAGGACGCGCAGGCAGCGCTCGACCTCGGCGGTGAAGTCAACGTGGCCCGGGGTGTCGATGATCTGGATGCGGTAGTCCTTGCCGTCCTTGTTCCAGAAGCAGGTGGTAGCAGCGGAGGTAATGGTTACGCCGCGCTCCTGCTCCTGAACCATCCAGTCCATGGTGGCAGCGCCCTCATGAACCTCACCGATCTTGTGGGTCTTACCGGTGTAGTAAAGAATACGCTCGGTCGTGGTGGTCTTACCGGCATCGATGTGAGCCATGATGCCGATGTTACGGGTATCGGAAAGCTTGTACTTAGGCTTAGCCATGTTAGTTCCTTACCTTAACTTACCAACGATAGTGAGAGAACGCGCGGTTGGCCTCGGCCATCTTGAAGACGTCCTCACGCTTCTTGACGGAAGCGCCCAGGCCGTTGGAGGCGTCGAGGATCTCGTTGGCGAGACGCTCGGCCATGGTCTTCTCCTTGCGAGCGCGGGAGAAGTTGACGATCCAGCGGATACCCAGAGCGGTGGAACGACGGGAGTTGACCTCCATCGGGACCTGATAGGTAGCGCCACCGACACGCTTGGGCTTAACCTCGAGCGTGGGCTTGACGTTGTCCATAGCCTTCTTGAAGGTAGCGAGAGCGTCGCCACCCTCGGACTTCTCGGCAACGATCTCGAAAGCGGTGTAAACGATGCGCTCAGCGGTGGCCTTCTTGCCGTCAAGAAGGACCTTGTTGATGAGCTGAGTCACCAGGCGGTTGTTGTAAACGGCGTCAGGCTGAACCTCACGACGATTAGCTGCTGCACGACGCGGCATGTGAAATCTCCTTAAGTGTCTACCGTGCGGCGCTTAGGCGGCACACGGCGAAAGTATCAAAACGTTATCTGGCTTATTTAGCCTTGGGGCGCTTAGCACCGTACTTGGAACGGGCCTGCATACGGTTCTGGACCGGAGCAGCGTCGTAGGCGCCACGGATGACGTGATAACGGACACCAGGGAGGTCACGGACACGACCGCCGCGGACGAGCACGATGGAGTGCTCCTGCAGGTTGTGGCCCTCACCCGGGATGTAAGCGGTAACTTCGATGCCGTTGACAAGGCGAACACGGGCAACCTTACGAAGAGCCGAGTTCGGCTTCTTGGGGCTCGTGGTGAAGACGCGGGTGCACACGCCGCGCTTCTGGGAGTTGTGCTGCAGAGCAGCGTTCTTGGACTTCTTGGGCACGGAACGACGGCCCTGGCGAACCAGCTGGTTAATAGTAGGCAAAGCGTACTCCTTCTCGAATGATTCCAGCTTTCTGTAAAGTGCAACGGCTTGAATCGAGGGGTCAGCATCCCCCTACGAAACACGCAGTTCGATAGGATACGTGGCGTTAGCTGTGTCGTCAACAGACCACGCCGCCGGGCGTATCCCAAAATTGGCACATTTCCGCAAAGCCTACACAAAAGGAATCCCCTCCTGTGCGCAAGTGCCCATTCCAGCCGTCCATGTAACACGAAAATGGCCGCTTCCTCTAGCAGGAAGCGGCCTAGACCTTACGAATAGACGATGGTAAAGGGTTCCGACGTTTCGGCGCCCCCTGTTGAAGTGCAGCGTGTGCCCTCAAGCGTTACTGAGACCACTTGGTCGACATCAATCAACTTCGTTGGCACCCAGATGTTCTCTCCGCTATTGCGCGTATAAGAAAAATATAAGTTGAACGCCCCTGCGTCGTCATCTTCGATAATCTGCTCCGATCCATCCTTGTAGGTAACCGTCAACTTCTTCGTGACTGCGTCAATGCCCAGATCATCGATGTGCGTCTGGATGGAAAACGGGCTGATCTCGAGAGGCGTGTCATCGGAGCGGAGTTCCTTAGTATCGACGTACGCTCCAACGCTAAACTCGGGTGTCGATGCCTCGAACGGCTTCGCATCCTCTCCTTCGCCCTCGGTCCACGAGATATTCCAGGTGACCGCATGTTGAAAACCTCGCTCGCGATCCATAGAAGCAAAGTACATCGTGCCATTAATGACAGTATCGCTTGATGTGTCCTTATCAATGGTGCAGCGTGTATCAGCCCATTCCTCGCCGAAGTTCATGCTGGGTGTACCGATGCCTTGTTCTTCTTCACCATAGAGAACAAGTTCGCCTGTCTCTGCTGCCGGCTTGTAGTAGTTAACACCATTTGGATTGGACAGCGTAAACGTCACAGCACCGCAGCCGTTTTGGTCGATAGCCATATCATGAATGTCGAGTGTATAGCCGTTGCCCTCGACGGACAGATTGACCTTCTGTACTGAACCCTCCAAGCTTTGGGGCGCGATACCATCACCAAACTCTCTGGTGTAGGTATATTTAGTCCCCGACGAGCCACCTTGAGTCCAGGTAACGGACTCTCCGTTGCCATGGTTTCCCCAGGCAGAGGCAAAATAACTGGAATTGACGACGGCGTAGGCGACCCCTCCGGTCGCCAGCACTCCGGCAAGGCATCCGATCACGGCAACATACAGAGGCTTCGCGTGACCCTTTCGGCGAAGCGGCTCACCAGCAGCGGCATAAAGAACACGGTCGGCAAGATCGCTATCGGCTTGGACGGACTCGAAGGCCTGCTTGATTTGATTGGATTTCACGGTCGCCCTCCTCTAGGATGAATTTGAGCTTCGATCGACCGCGAGCTAAACGCGTTCGAACGGTAGCGGCTGGCACATGCAGTAACTCGGCAATCTCTGAGGTCGAAAAGCCCAGATAGTAATAGAGCACGATGGGAACACGGAATCGCTCCGGAAGTCGCATAACGTCTGACAAGACCGCCTTGGTCTCATCCTGCGCCGCCGAAAGCGAATCGGTCAGACTTTCAATATCCTCCACGCGTCTCCACGGCTTTCGAAAGAGAGATTTGCATTCATTGATCGTGACCCGGATAAGCCAGCGGCGAAGATGTTCCCAACTTTCAAAGTGTCCATCGCTTTTAAGCAACTTAAGAAAGACATCTTGGGCAATATCGTCGG
>URKH01000064.1 GCA_900548255.1 uncultured Collinsella sp.
ACGTAGTACCAGCTGCCCTTGGTGTGGCGGTTCTGCTCGGGGTGCTCGTCAGTGGCCTCCTCGGGCTTCTT
Organism: uncultured Collinsella sp.; assembly: GCA_900548255.1. GTDB lineage: Bacteria > Actinomycetota > Coriobacteriia > Coriobacteriales > Coriobacteriaceae > Collinsella. The sequence continues at coordinate 72 of URKH01000064.1, forward strand.
GGACATCAGCGAGCCCATGCCCTTGAGGTACGAATCGGGCAGCAGAATCTCATGCTCCTTGATGTACTCGCGCAGCTGCGGGAGCACCTCCTCGCCCTTGTGGCGGATCGAGGTGAACCAACCAAAGTGGTTGAGGCCAAAGTAATCGTACTCGACATCCTTCTTGTCGATATCGAGTGCGGCGCAAACCACGTCGATGATCGCGATCGGCATGTCGCAGATGTTGATGATGCGAGCGTTGGGACGCAGCACGCGGCAGCCCTCGGACACGATGGCAGCAGGGTTGGAGTAGTTGAGAATCCAGTAGTCCTTCTTAGCGTACTTCTCAACGTCATCGATCAGCTCGACCATGGGGAAGATGGTGCGCATGCCGTAGGCAAGGCCGCCGCAACCGCAGGTCTCCTGGCCCACGCAGCCGTGACGCAGCGGAATCTTCTCGTCCTGCTCGCGCATGGCGTAGCCGCCCACGCGCATCTGGGCAAACACGAAGCTGGCATCCGTAAAGGCAGTCTCCTTGTCGGTGGTCACCGTGAGCTTGATGTCCAGGCCGAGGTCCTCGTGCAGAATCCAGTCCACGAGCACGCCGATCTTGCGCTGGCGCTCCTCGTTGATGTCGTACAGACGAATCTCGTCAACGTCGAGCTCGTCCTTGCGCAGAGCGATGGACTTGACGATGCCGGGGGTAAAGGTGGATCCGCCACCACACAGAGTAATGATCATTGTTTACTGCTCCTTCTCAATTGCGTTTTCGACCTTGTCGCGCATCTCGGCAACCTTCATGCCAAAGATGATCTGGATATTGTTGCCGTTGCGGTTGATGCCGCTGTTGGGCACGTGGTTGATGAGGCTCTCATCGATGAGGTCCGGGTTCTTAACGTTCACGCGGAGACGCGTAAAGCAGTTCTCGAGCTCCTCGATGTTGTCCTTGCCGCCAAGACCTGCGACCAGGTCGGCAATACCTGCATCGACGCCCTCTGCGGGAGCTGCGGCAACAGCGCCCTGCTTCACCGCGACAGACGCGGCGGCCTCGCCCTCGGCAACGGACTCGGCGAGCTCGGACTCCTCCTCGCGACCAGGCGTGTGGAGGTTGAGCTTCTTAATAAGGAAGGTGAAGAGGAAGAAGTACAGCGCGGCGTTGACGACTCCGAGCACGAGCATCATCGGCCAGTTGGTCTTATCGACACCAAGAACCAGGTTGGAAACCACGATGTTGATGATGCCGCCTGCAGTCGAAGCGGGCACGGAGAGGACCTTGAGCAGGACCAGGAAGATGCCGGAAAGAACCGAGTGAACGACAAAGAGCACGGGAGCGGCAAAGACAAAGAGGAAGTCCATGGGCTCGGTGACACAGGAGAGCACGGCGGTGATGATCAGCGGGATGATAACGGCCTTGGTCTTATCCTTGTTCCCCTTGTAAGCGGTGAAGATAAAGGCGAGACCGATACCGATGTAGGGCCACAGGTTGTTGAAGGTGTAGCTGTTGAAATACGTGCTATCGGAGAAGGGCTGGCCCGTCATTGCCATCTCGGCAACACGGATGGGATAGGCGCCGGCGACAACCTGATCACCCAGCGTAAGGGTGCCACCCACATCGGAGAACTGGAACGGGGTGTAGATGAGGTGGTGCAGACCGGTGGGAACGAGCAGCTTGTTGAGCATGCCGTAGATAAACAGACCGATGTTGCCCGACTCCTTAATGATGCCGGCAACGGAGGAGATGGCGCCCTGAACCGGAGGCCAAACGATGCAGAAGCCAGCGCCCATGATCCAGGAGATGATGATCATGATCAGGAACGGGAAGCGAACGCCCGAGAACATCGAAAGGGCAATGGGGAACTGCTTGTTCGAGTACTTGTTGAACACAGCACCAGTGATGCAACCAAGAATGATGCCGCCGAACACGCCGGTATCGAGCACCTGAATGCCCATAACGGTGGCCTGGCCGGTTCCGGTAAGGCCGAGCATGCCGCTCGCTTCGGCAAGAGAGCCGGTGGCGTTGAGCACGATGTTGTTAGCCTGCAGGAACAGGAAGAACGACATCAGGGCGATCAGCGAAGCATGGCCCTTGTTCTTCTTTGCCATGGCGCCGGCGATGCCCACGCAGAACAGAATCGAGAGGTTGTTGATGATAAACATCAGCGACTGATAGACAACGGCGCCCACAAGCTGGAACGGGCCGGAGCCCAGCACGGGGACCACGGCGCAGATGGTCTTGTTGGTCAGAATGATGCCCACGATGAGCAGGATGCCGGCAACCGAGAGATACATCATCGGCTGAACGATCGACTTCGCGAACACCTCCAACGGCGCTTTGAAATTGAACTTCTTTTTTGCGGTCATAGCGGTACTCCCCTTCCTTTTCCGCAAATTGAGATAGGTGTGCCCTAGACAAGACCGTGAGCCTTGCCTTATATCAATCGATGTGTGGGCACGTTATGCCTAGAGACCAGGTTCTCCAAGCAGGTTAACAATGTGATATGCGAGATAACTCTTCTCGGCATCGGTAACGACAACGTTATAGGTAGACGCCAAGTGGTCGGCAATTGACTCCGCGCACGAGAACGCCCTCGGATACGCCGTTTCATCGATACGGAACAGCGCGTCGCCATTGACCTGCCCCGCCGCGGGATCGAGCGCTCGCTGCGCAAAAAACTGCAAATGGCGAACGAAACGTTCGTACGGCAACGAGGTGACGTCAAGGGTCGTGGCATAGTGCTCGGAAACAATCGCGAGCACGTCGCGAACAAGCTGGACCGAAACAATCAGACGGTCAGAGCGCTGCGGCATGGTGGCGTTGACGATATGCAGCGTAATAAAACCCTGCTCTTCTTCGCTCATCTGGATGCCCATATACTCCTTGATAATCTGCAGCGCACGGCCCGCAAGCGCGTACTCCTTGCGATAGAACTGCTGGATCTCGAGCAGCAGCGGGTTCTCGCAGGGAACGCCTTTGCGCTCGCGCTCCAAAGCAAGGCTGATATGGTCTGCGAGAGCAATGAGAATCTTGTCGTTGATATCAACATTGAGCTCTCGACGGAGCATCTGAACGATGTCCTCGGAAATCACGAGGTTGACGGTGGGGATGGACTCCAAAAGATGTGCCAAGCGGTCAATCGTACGCGAATCCTGAGAAGTTCCCTCCTGCAGCGCATAGGTCTTTTCGACCGACGCCTCGTCGATAGCGTCGCCGGCATGGCGGCCAAAGCAGAGGCCTCGGCCGATGACGATGAGCTCGGAGCCATCGTCCGAAGTGACCATTGCGACGTTATTGTTGAAAACTCGCTTGATAACCACGGTACCCACCACAAGAATTTACTCGGAAAGCCAGACGACAGGCTCTTTAACAGCAACAGGGCCGGAAGCATGCTCACGAAGAGTCGAGTTCTCCGAACGCTCGCACACGATAACGAAGACCGTGGGGTCGAAGCCAGCGGCGCGAACCGCCTCGAAATCGACCTCGACGAGGGGCTGGCCCGCGTCGACATGGTCACCCTGAGCAACAAGCGCATGGAAGCCCTTGCCCTCAAGTTTAACAGTGTCGATTCCGATATGCAGCATCACCTGAGCAGAGCTGTCGTCGGACATGATGCCCAGCGCGTGCTCAGTCGGAAACAGCGCCGCGACGGTGCCGGAAACAGGAGCGCACACCGTTCCCTCTTGGGGAACCACGGCAACGCCATCGCCCACGGCACGGCTGCTAAAAGCGGGGTCATTGGTATTTTCTAGATGAACAAGCTCGCCGGAAACGGGAGCGAGGATTTCGAACTCGGAAGCTGCAGTCTTCTGCTCATCCGAACCGCCCATCAGGCGAGAAAAGAAACCCATGGTGGCATGTCCCTTCATAAATATAGCCCAACCAAAATCAAGCGAATGCATCCATAGAGACGCACCCGTTCAAAGACTTTGGTTAGGCCCACGTCCGAGGGACTCGGTAACCTTCCGCATTTCTTTTTACGCGAATTATTGTAGACAAGCCCAAAGCCGGAACAATCATTATGACCGGCGAACGGTATTTTTTCTTCGATAAACGGTATTTAGGCGGCACTTAGGGACGTTCCTTTCCCGCCGGCACCCAGGGACACTCCTTGCAGCAATTTCGCATGCGTTAGATGAAGAGCTCGCATTCCTTCCGCACGACGCAAACCTTGCTCAGCATCTGGGAAACAGCGGATAGCTCGTTGGGATCAAGCTCGCGAGCGCCTCGCGGGCATACGGCGATGCAGCGCATGCAGGAGATGCACGCCTCGTCAGCTGCTCGCTTGGGGTCGCCCTTGTCGATAGCACAAACGGGACACGCCGCGGCGCATGCACCGCAGGAGACGCATTCCTCTGTTGCCTCGGGTGCCATACGGCGACCTCCAGCTTGTTTATAAGGACGATTGCCGGGGATAGAGGGCTCGGACGCATCCTCAGCCAACAGCTTTTGCTGAATTTGTTGCGCAAACTCTGCGAGCTGCGCCGCATCCTGCGCATCCGGACGACCGGCAGCAAACTGCCGCGCAATGGAATGTTCTGCAATGGCTGCAACTGCCGCGATTACCCGGAATCCCGCATGCTTCGCAACGTCCTCCAGCTCTACGAGCGTGTCCTCAAACGCGCGGTTTCCATAGACGCACACCAGAACGGCCCGCGCTCCGTTGCCGTGAACCATGTTCAGTCGGTCGACCGCCATGGCAGGGACTCTGCCGGCATACGCTGGCACGGAGATAACAGCCACGTCGTCCTCAGTCATCGAGACAGCGCTGAGATCTAGCCCGCTATCGGTCAGATCGACGGTAACGGTATTATTGTCCAGCGCCCCGGCCACAAGGCCAGACACCTTCCGCGTTCCACCCGTCGGACTAAACACAATTTCGAATACGCTCATCGAGGCACCCTCTCCCTACGCCCGGCAACGCGTCAAGCTGTTTTCACATTCAGACAGAGTATACGGCGCATGAGGGGGAGCTCCCCGTTTTGGTGCGCCAGGCACCCCAATGCACCCACCCTACGCTGTCTGTCTCTTCGTTTTGTATAAATTACGGTACAGATTGTATATACTTACGGGATACCGCCGCGTTCTCCTGAGGTACCCCATCCTGGCCCGTGCAAAAAACGGAGTATTCTGCAACGTGACCGCGCCAGCACCGCCGCGGGTGGGCAAAACTGTAGGGCGCCGCATCATTCTAAGTCCCGACATGGCGAGAATGATGCGCCCCTGCTCCGGAAAACGGCGAAACCTGACTCGGAACGCTCGCTAGGGATATCCGAAGGCCACCGTTGGCGACGTCGAATCATATGCAGACAACTCGAACTGCAGAATACTCCAAAAAATGCACGGCGCACCCCATAGGACCCATTGCTGCATGGCAGGAAACAAGCCCACGGCATCCTCTAGATGCATTCCCGAGGAAATCACATTTGAACTAGCGATCGGATACGGCAAACAAAAGGGCCCCGAACGTAGTTGCTCGGGGCCCTTGGTTCACCTCGTGCTAGCGGGCGATGCGTATGTTATTTGCGCTTGCCGCCGCCGTCGCCGGGACGACGGGAGCTGCCGCCGCGCTTGCCGCCGCGGCTGTTGCCATAGCTGCCACGATTATCGCGACCGCCGGCACGACCGCCGCGGGAGCCGGCCTGGTTGCCGCCACGCCCGCCGCGATAGCCGCCACGGCGCTCCTCGCGGGTGTCGTCGTAGTTGCGCCAGTCATCGCGACGATCGCGGCTGGCACGCGGGTCGCGACGATCGCGCGACTCATTCGAACGACCGGCGCCACCGCGGTTGCCGTTACCACGAGCACCCTCGCGACGCTCGCCGCCACGGCCGCCCTCGCGACCTCCGCGCTCGCCATCGCGACCGGAGCGACGACGGTCACCCGAGCCGCGCTTGCCGCCGCGCGAACCACGGCCCTCGTCCTCGCGCTCGACACGACGACGACCGCCACGGTCCTCGTCCTCACGACGACGGCGGTGTGCCTCGCCCTGGAACTGCTTGGCGCGACGCTCGGCACGGTTGCCGCGCGGGGCCTGCTCGACGGCAGCAGCACCGCCGCGCTCCTCGGCAGCCACCTCGCGGGCCACGCTCTCAACGGCCTCGTCCACGCGAGCCTGAACGCCCTCGCGCACGCGGGTCTTGCCGCCGCGCTTGGGACGACTCGGACGCTCGCCGTCGCCGCGACGCTCGTCGCGACCGCGGTTGGAACGACCGGCTACATCGCCGTAGTCATCGCCGTTGCGCTTGCCGTCGCGACGCGCCTGCTCAAGCTTCTTCTTGCTCTTGGACTTGCCGCGCTTGGTCTTCTTCTTCACCTTAAAGGCCGCAGGGTCGCGCTCGGGGTCAACCGCAGGCGGGTTGGGACCCACATGCAGGTCGCCGGCTTCGTAGATGTCGGCGGTCTTGTCCATGAGCTTCTCGATCTCGTAGAACTCGTCCACGTCCTGCTCGGTCACAAACGTGATGGCCCAGCCCAGCTCGCCGGCACGGCCCGTACGGCCAATACGGTGGATGTAGTCGGTCGGCTCGGCCGGCACGTCAAAGTTCACGACGTAGCGCACGTCGCTAATGTCGATGCCGCGGGCGAGCACGTCGGTTGCCACCAGCACGTCAACGGTGCCGTCGCGGAAGGCCGAAAGCGCGCGCTCGCGCTGGGCCTGGCTGCGGTTGCCGTGAATCGCGGCGGCCTTGATGCCCTTGCGCTCCAGACGACGGCAGCAGCTGTCGGCACGATGCTTGGTACGCATAAAGACGATGGTGCGCTCCGGACCCTCCTTCTTGAGGAACTCGGACAGCAAGTTGTTCTTGGCCTCGATGGACACCGGGAACACAAACTGGTCGACGGTGTCGGCGGTCGATGTGGCGGGCGCGATCTCCACGCGGGCCGGCTCGCTCACCAGGTCGGTGATCTCACCCACGGCCTCCTCGTCGAGCGTCGCCGAGAACAGCAGCGTCTGGCGCTCGGCCGGCGTCTCGCGCACAATGCGGCGGACGGCGGGCAAAAAGCCCATGTCGAGCATGCGGTCGGCCTCGTCGAGTACCAGCACTTTGACCTCGCCCAGGTGACAGGCACCCTGCTCGATCAGATCGACCAGACGGCCCGGCGTTGCGACCAGGATGTCGCAACCGTACTTGAGGGCAGCGGTCTGAGGCTTGTAGCTCACGCCGCCCACGACGGTCACGGCAACATGGCCGGTGACGTCGGCGATTTTGCTCGCGACCTCGTCGATCTGCTGGGCAAGCTCGCGCGTAGGGGTGATGACGAGCATCACGGGGCCGCGGCCGTTGCCCTCGGGCTTTTTAGCACCGCGACGACGGTTGCGGCCGCTGCGCTCGCGCACAGGCTTGGGCGGAGCGATGTGCTCCAGGTTGTTCATGGTCGGCAGCAAAAAGGCGGCCGTCTTGCCGGTGCCGGTCTGAGCGGCGGCAAGCAGGTCGCGGCCTTCGAGCACCACGGGGATCGAGCCGGCCTGCACGGGCGTCGGCGCCGTGTAGCCCAGGTTCTCGATAGCACGAAGTATCTCGTCCGAAAGTCCCAGCTCGTCAAAGGCGGGCAGGTTCTCGGTAGCGGACTCGACGGCCTGGGCAGCATTGGCCTCATCGGCGGCATCGAAGGCAGCCTGGGTCATGGCCTCGCGGGTCTCGTCCAGGATCTCGGCGTCGGTGACGTCGGATACAGAATTACGCATATGTTGTTGTTCCTTATCTGCACGCGCAATGGGCACGGCATGCGGCCGCGCGGGCGTGCTTGGTAGTGCGCTAATACATACAAAAACGGGTGCGCACAGAGAGGACGTTGCTCAGCACGCTGGCGATCGCTTTGGCAGCCCTATCACGCGCCGTCCAGACGCAGCAGCTCTAAGCGATGGAGCAGATTCGCCGCTGGTTAGTATACCCGTGCATCGCATGCCCCCACGTAAACCACAGATGACGGGGTCTGGGATCGCACAGAGACTCCCCCGCCGAGCAACGTCTCAATCTGTAACAGTTACGGGGCAAAACCGGGTCTACACGTCACAGATCGAGACATTCAGTCAGCCTCCTTGGCTAACATCTCGATCTGTAACATCTACAGGGCAAAACTTCCCCTACGTGTTACAGATCGAGACAAACGGTCGGCACGGTTCACAAACGTCTCAATCTGTAACAGTTACCGAGTAAAATCGGTCCTAATTGTTATAGATCAAGACAGAGGGGGATTTCCGTCCGGTCCAAACCAAATCTCTCAGTCTTCCTGCAATTTCGAACATGTGGCCTATAATGTTGCTTTGGTTACGCTACATATTGCGCAGCCATTTAATACGTCGCCCACCGGGGGCCATTAATTCCTATCGCCTTATTGGCTAGGAAGCAATCAAAGGAGGTATCCGTGGCAGCAGAGACGCCTTGCTCGGTCCTCTATAACGATATTCGCTCGTTCGGCGGTCTTAAACATCTCGAGATCGCCCGAATGCTCATCAATGGAAACTCTTATCTCGGCAGTACCCTGCTCGAGAAATGCTCTTCCAACCACTCGTATCTCACCCGTTACATCGTCCATCGCGAGCCTGACCAGTGCGCGCCCGCCATCTACAGCGACTTTGCCGTCACCACGCTCAATCTTTCCGCGGCAATCTGCAGCAAGCTCGGCGGCGGCGAGTCCGCCTATCAGGCAATCGCCGAGCACTATCGCGGCCCGGCCGCCAACGAAATGATGTCGGCTCTCGCCAGCTACAAGCTGGACAGCCGCCTATATGCAAATGCCCTCAATCACATCGACAACTTTGACGGCAATGCCGTGCGCGAGAAGAGTACGCTTTACCTTATGCTCTTTGTGGCAACGGGAGCGCTCGCCGATCCCGTTCAGGGCATGGCCACCGTCGAGCGCTTTTGCAACAGCAAGACGGGCGGGCACTTTGGCACCACCGAAACTACCGTCGGGCGTGGCTTTATGAGCAGCCTGGAGCAGCCGCGCGCCGTCGCCCCCAACCTCGGTCTGCTCAGGACACATGCCGACAACTGCGTCGACATGCAAATCCATCCCCTCACACGCGATCCGCGCGGCACCGTGATTGGTTCTTTGCCCAAAACCTCGCCCAGCATCACCGATGTAGGCGCTGATGCATCGCGTGAGCATCTCCGCATTTGGCTCGAGGGTGGGCACTGGTACGCCCAGGGCCTTGGATCGACCAACGGCACAGTGCTCGAATCGGGCGCGGGCGACGGCGATATTGTGATTGAGCCGCCCCGCGACCAACGAGAGCCCGGCAAAGTCTATCCCCCGGTGGAAATCGAAAACAGCGACAGGCTCCATCTGGGTCTCTACACGACATTCCTTGTCATCGTGGACTAGCGCGGACGGCGATCGAAAGACGGTCGCCGTCCGTCTTTCGTCTTCCACCTTCTGCGTCGTAAACGACAATACTCAACGGTATACGTGGGTAGTGCGGCTATCATGGTATTTTACCGATATCCGCACTGCCCACGTATACGCGCGGCAACCCATGCCAGACAAAGGAACGCCATGGATACTACCGATAGCGCCTATGGCGACAAACTCATCCGTCTTGACACGTTCGACACCGCCGTGGCGGTCGACCCCAGCGCCGAGGACGACGCCAAGCGTCGGTTTATGACGCTTATTCTCCAGACGGCCCACCGCGACAACGGCAACATCGGGCACGTGCTGCGCGCGACCAACACGAGCGGCGAGGTCTTTGCCGTCAAGCTACTCAAGGACAACGCCGTCCTTTCCGACCAGACGCCCGATCGCTCCGCCGAGCAAGCGGCTGCGCACCTGGCTAACACCGCCGCGCTGTTCGAGGAGTACCGTCATCTGTGTACCGTCTCGCACCTGCGCGGATTTCCGCGCGTCTATGGCTACGGTTCATGCGAGGACGACCCGCTCATCCTCATGGAGTGGGTCGAGGGAACCTCACTCAAGCAGGCGCTGCCTTTGCTTCCGCACGATGCCTCGGGCGGGCTAACCACCCAGATGGTGGCCGCCGTTGGAAACGCCGTGCTTCGCGCACTCCTGATGACCAAGGGTCTCGTTAATCCGGTCGTCCATCGCGACCTGTCGCCCGCCAATATCATGTTCCGCACCACCAGTCGAACGCTCGAGCAACAGATCGCCGATTGCTCCTTTGACCCCTGCCTCATCGACATGGGCTCCGCGACCATGGCTCTCGGCGACGACACGATCACCCGGCGCGCCGACATCTGGCGCTTTGCCACGCCCGCATACGCCGCGCCCGAGATGCTCACGCAGGATATCGAAGGCATCGCGGCCCTTCGCTGCTCGCCGGCAATCGACGTCTATGCGCTTTCGAGCATTCTGTACCAGCTCTACAGCGGTCGCAAACCGTTTGACTTTGAGTCGACGGACGCCGCTGCAACCGGCTCGTTCTATCTCGTAAAGACCAAGACCAAGCCGGCACCGCTCGAGCCGCGCTGCGAGGGCGATGAAGCGCTCGTCCAGATCATCATGAAAGGCATTTCAGTCGAGCAGTGCGATCGTCCCACCGAGCAGCAGATGCTCGAGGTGCTCTCGGCATACCTCACCGACGCCGAATCCGAGGGCCGCGAAGGCACAGGAGACGAGGCTGCAATTGATATCGATTCCGGCACGCACCTTAAGGTCGACGTCGCCGGCGAGCGAGCGCGAGAGGTCTTGGAGCAGGCCCGGCACGATGCCATGACCCGCCGCCGCTTTATTATCGGTGGCGTTGTCGCGGCCGTTGCGGGGCTCGGCGTTATCGGGGCGGCAACCCATGGCTTTGGCATCCCCGACTACCTGGACGGCATCCGCGGTTCGCTTGACGACTACACCTGGGATCAGCTGCAGGAGATTTCGCTCAAGATTAAGGCCGCCGAGACCCGTAGTGAGGCACGCGAGATCGCCAAGCACTATCATCTGCTCGACGATGACGGTCATATCCCCTATCCATGCACCAAGCGCGTCATGCTCACCAACGGGCTGGAGGTCGGCGCACAACTCGTGGGCATCCGCCACGACGAGCTTTTGGACGGAACGGGCAAGGCCGGACTGACGTTTATGTTCGATGCGGGTATTGCCGAGCGCGACGCCGCGGCCCAACCGTTGAGCGCCGGCTGGGCAGATTGCGAACTGCGGGAATGGCTCGATGGCGACGGCCTTAAGCTGCTGCCCAGCGAGCTGCGCGCGCTCATCAAGCCTGTCAAAAAGACCTCGAATAACGTTGGCGCCGCCAGAAGCGCATCGTGTCTGAGCAAGTTGCCCGCAACCCTTTGGCTGCCCGCCATGGTCGAGCTGTGCGGTACGCAACCGCCCGAGTCATTTGCCGAGGGCTTTCACTACCTGGCCGACATCTACAACGGCGAGGGCAAGGAGTACCAACTCTTCCGCGAGCTCAAGGTAAGTCCGTATACCACGAACGAGATGATGGTTCGTCAGTGGAAGGGCAAGGATGCCTGTTGGTGGGAGCGTACGGCAAGCCCCGACACGTCGGAGAACGAGGGCACGCTCTATATGAACCGCGTGGGCGACGACGGCGACGTCTTTAATTACGCCACGCCTGCAAGCAAGCCCGATAAGCGAACCTGCGTGATTCCCGGATTCTGCATCTAGGGGACGACCCGTTGCGGGGGACAACTCTCCCCTGCAACTATCTCGATCTGTAACACCAGCTCGGCAGATACAGGTCTAGATGTTACAGAACGAGACAAAACCCCAGCCCCGCGAGACAACATCTCAATCTGTAACAGTAAGGGGTTAAAAACCTCTCTAGATGTTACAGATTGAAACATTTGAGTTGACCCCGGGCAGTCTGTCTCGATCTGTAACAGTTAGAGGCCATATTTCCCGCCAGATGTTACAGATCGAGACATTGAGTTTCCCGCCAACTGTTTGTCTTGATCTGTAACAGTTACTCGGCAAAACGGGGTCTAGTTGTTACAGATCGAGACGTTAGTTTTCGGCTGAGATGTTTGGCAGAGACGGCCACCGATTGAGCAGCCACCCTCATCTGTAATGAAAATCATACATTCCAACTATTACTAGACACCCCCAGGGGGTATGGGTGTATAGTATCGGCAGGTTAACAATTTCAACACCAAACTACAGAAAGG
>URKH01000065.1 GCA_900548255.1 uncultured Collinsella sp.
CGGCTCAGGGCGATATACGCCGTGATGCGCGACCGGGTGCCCTACCGGGAGTAGCGTCGAAGGTTGACAAAACTATAGGAACACCCAACGACTAGTCATTGGGGACGTTCTTCAACGACTAGTTGTTGGGGACAGTCTTTGCCAAAGGCCCCGTTGGGCGAGATGTCGAACGGGAAGGTGCCGCAGCGATTGAACGCGGCGATAAACATGCGGATGGCGTTGGACGGCGTGGTGCCCACGAGCTGGGTTGCCACCGCGAAGGCCGCCTTTTCCTCGGGCAAGACCTTCGCGACAACCGGGGTCATGTGTTCTGCCATGGCGCTTCCTTTTTGAAACGACGGTGGTGCGGATAGATGCGGGCCACGCGGCTGGGCGACGGGCTGTGAAGGCAACCCGATTGGCCCGCATCCGGAGTTTGTTTCTGCGGCGTTGGTATTACTTGGTATTCCTAAGTATTACCCCGCAGATAGAATACCACATTCGCCCTACCCTTACAGGTAGATTTTTGGGACATGCCCGTGAATCTACTTTTGAGTCTTCGAGCGACGGATCGGAACGCCCGTAAAGCAAAAAGGTGGATTTTCGGGCATGTCCCAAAAATCCACCTGCAAGGCGTTATGAGATTGGAGCTTTTTAGGATGGGGCGAAAAGCGTACTTTTCCCAGTTGATAGGCTGAGCAAATTAGGACACGGCTCGGCACGCAGTAGTCCCCGGCGGCAGTTCATTGCCGTCGGGGACTACTGGATAAAGGCGTTATCAACCGCTCCTCACGTCAATGCATAAGCAAAGCGGTCAAGCGGCTATCCCTCCTGCTGGGTTCCAAAACGACCCCAGAGGCCAAAGGAGAGCACAGCAGCGATAACCCATGTGACCGCGATGCATGCCACAATCATGATGAGGTTCATCGGATTGCCGCTAGGATCAGCATAGACGGGCAGCGAGGTAATACCGGGCATTACAAAACCAAAGCACTTGGCACCCAGAATAACCGTAAGCGCGCCGCCGATTCCGTCCGCGATCATGGCAGCGGCGAGCGGGGTCTTGTTGGGCACCTGAACGGTAAAGAGCGCCGGCTCGGAGATGCCCATAAAGGCCGAGAACGCGCAGGTCATTGCTGCGGACTTAAGCTTCTCATCCTTCATGCGCAAAGCCGCTCCAAAGGCCGCGCCGCTCTCGGCAAGGTTATGGCAGAACGAGACGGGCAACAGATAGTCGTAGCCAAGCGTTGCGATGTTCGAAATCTGGATCGGGCTCGTGGACTGATGCATGCCAAAGAGAACGATCAGTGGCATAAAGAAGCCGAGCAGGAAACCGGCGACAGGCCCCAGAGTCGAGAACAACCAGACAATACCGTTTGCAAGACCGATGCCGCACCAAGCACCGATGGGTGCCAGCACAAAAAGATTGACGGGGATAACGATGGCCAGCGAAAGCGCTGGTACCACAACGAGCTTGAACAGGTCGGGGATAAACCGATCAATTGCGCGGTACACATAGGCCAGGCCGATCACGCCAAAGATCACCGGGAACACCGAGTCCGCATAGCTAAATACGGGAACGGCCATGCCGAAGAGCGTGAGCGGGGTCTCACCCGTGCCCACAGCGTTAACGAGCGTGGGATACATCAACGAGCCGGCAACGCACAGGGCGAGAGAGCGGTTAACATGGAATTTGTCCGCCGTCGACATCGCCAGCAAAAACGGCAGGAAGTAGAACGGGATATCGGAGATCATGTTAAAGATCGCAAAATCGCCCGCACCTGTATCGATTCCAAAGGCCGCAACCACAGCTAGAATGCCCTTGACGATACCGCCGGCCACCAACGCCGGAATGATCGCGGAAAAGATACCGGTAATGATGTCAAAGATGCGTGCCGAGCGCCCACCCGCGGAATCAGACTGCCCGGGATCGGCCGCGACCTCGCCCGCCATCTTGTCGCCGAGCAGCGGCTCGAGCTCGTTGTACACCGCCTCGACGCCGGCGCCGATAATGACCTGCCACTGACCGTCCTTTATCTGGGCGCCCAGCGCACCGTCGAGTTTCTTAAGTGCATCGAGATCCGCTTTACTGTCATCCTTGAGGTTGAAACGCAGGCGCGTGATACAGTGCGTTGCAACCAAAACGTTCTCGGCCCCGCCGACCTTCTCCAACACAGTCGCGGCCAGTTCCTTTTTATCGGTCATCAGTATCACTCCCTATTCCAGATTCTTGCCATTGGACTCGATGCACTTCTGATACCAGTAGAACGAATCCTTCTTGTAACGCTTGGCCGTTCCCTTACCGCAGTTATCGAGGTCAACGTAAATAAGTCCGTAGCGTTTATCCATCGTGAGCGGACCGCAGGCAACAAGGTCCAAAAAGCCCCAGATCATATAACCACGCACGTCCACGCCGTCGATGACGGCCTCCTTGAGAGCCGCAACATGCTGCCGGATGTAATCAATGCGGTACTCGTCGTGGACCGTCCCGTCCGCCTCGAGCGTGTCACTCGTACCCAGGCCGTTCTCGGCGATATACAGCGGCAGGCCATAGCGATCGTACATCTGATTGAGCGTGATACGCAGGCCCAGGGGATCGAGCTGCCAGCCCCATTCGCTCGTCTCGAGATAGGGATTCTTGTTGGCCATCACCAGGTTGCCCGCAGTCTTCTCCCAACCCTGGTCACAGGTGGAAACCTGGGAGAAGTAGTACGAGAAGGACAAGAAATCGACCGTATTGGCCGCGATGATATCCAGATCACCCGGTTCCATCTGGATTTCAATCCCCAGCTTGTCAAAGTAGCGGTCCATGTATGCGGGGTATTTACCGCGCGCCATGATATCGGTGTAGAACCAGTTGGAATACTGGTCATCATGGATCGCCTGCAGGTTGTCCTCGGGACGGCAGGTGGCTGGGTAGGTACAGAAGCGGGCGATCATACCGCCGACAGGAGTGCCGGGAGAGAGCTCGTGCACCGTCTTGACGGCAAGCGCGTTGGCGATGAACTCGTGATGCAGGCACTGGAAAATCGCCTGGTCAAAGTCCTCTCCTTCCTCATCCTTTACCAGACAGACGCCGTCCCACGGGGAGAAGCGTGCAGCATTAAACTCGTTAAAGGGGAGCCAGAAGTCAACGAGGTCACCAAACTCCCTCACGATGGTCTCGACATAGCGAACAAAGAAGTCGATCGTCTTGCGGCTCTTCCAGCCGCCGTACTTAACCACCAGGTTGACGGGGATATCGTAGTGCAGCATGGTGACGAACGTCTTGATGCCGTGGCGCTTGCACTCCCCCAGCATGCTGCGGTACCACTCGATGCCCTCGCGGTTGGGTTCGGCGTCGTCGCCGTTGGGAAAGATGCGGCTCCAGCACACCGAGGTGCGGAAGAGCTTGAGGCCCATCTCGCCAAACAGCGCGATATCCTCTTTATAGTGGTGGTAGAAATCGTTTCCTCGGCGGAACGGATAGAACTCGGTGCCATCGTCTGCAAGTGCGGCCACCAGCTCATCATGGCTAAAGGGGTTGTTGTGGTGCTTCTCCTCGATCTGGTCGCGCGTCCACGTGCCGTCGAGCCAGCGGCAATCTTGAGTCGACTTGCCTTTGCCGCCCTCATTCCAGGCTCCGTCTGCCTGCGAGCACGAAATCGCCCCGCCCCACAGGAAATCGGAATCGAAGCCGGTCTTGATCTTGCCCATAGTTCCTCCCTCTATGTGACGTCCCTTTCGACGCCATCAATATACGAAGGATTTTGAGCAAGAAAAATAGCATAGAAAAGGCTAATCTATGTCAGATTTTTTGATAGTCTGCCATTAGGAAGGCAAAGGATACCGTTCAACCAAACCCCTTGGAGGCATCGCATGAAAGACCACAGGCTTAAGCACCTCCTCTATGCCCACTCCCCATCGGAGGACTGGCATCTGGAACACCCGGGGCAGCTAAGTCCCCGATACCGAAACATCCCGCAGGTCGAGATCAACGAGCGCCAGGTCTACCTCTTTGATTGGGAGAGCACCCTACAGGAAAGCCCCATCGGCCTGATCAGGGAGACGAGGTTCACCGACGTCCCCGCCCATATCAATCACGATATGGAACTCACCTTTATCTATGACGGAACCTGCGAGTTTGTTATCAACGGGCGCGCTCTCAGCCTTAAGACCGGCGATATCCTCATCTGCAACACCGGGGTCGTGCGCAGCTCGCCCAACATCAAGGGGGAAAACGATATCGTCATTTCGATGGTCTTTCGCAAGGAGTTCTTCGACTCGGTCTTTCTGAGCCGCCTGCCGGGCGCAAGCTCGCTCACCAATCTCCTCTTTGATTTTGTATCCAAGAACCGCCAGGCAACGCGCTATTTGGTGCTGCCGGAGGACTATGCCCGCCAGGCCCGAGGAATCATCGAACTACTCTATGTTGAGTACCACTTTAAGGATCTCTACTCTAACGAGCTGATGACCGATCTCGCAAGCGCCCTGTTTTTAACCATTATCCAAGGGCTCTACCGCAGGCGGGAATCGTTTGACCAAAAATCAACCGACGACGACCGCATCGTACGGGTGCTCAAACACGTGGAGCAGGAGTACAAGACCTGCACGCTCGAGAGCGCCGCGGCCATCGCAGGATACAGTCCCGCCTACCTCAGCAACCTCATCAAGGAGAAAACAGGGCGCACGTTTTCGCAGATCAAGCTCGACCAGCAGCTCAGCGAAGCCGCTTATCTGCTCAACAACACCGGGCTCTCGATTACGCGCGTGGCCCAAAAGGTGGGCATTTCCAACATGTCGTATTTTTACGCCAAATTCAAAGACGTGTTTGGCATGACGCCCAAGGCGTACCGGGGGCTTTCAAAATAGGAGTACCGAAGGACGAGGTACGGCACGTAAAGCAAAGAGGTAGATTTTCGGGTATGTCCCAAAAATCTACCTGCAAGGCGTTATGAGATTGGAATTGTCGGAGGACCGGGTTTGCCCCGCGCATCTAAAAGGTAGATTTCTAGGCATGTCCCAATAATCTACTGGTAGCGATGTTGAGGGCCTGAGCGTCGGAGGCGTCGTGTGTGGCGAGTAGGAGCGTGCGACCGTCGAGCAGATCGAGCACGACCTCGACCGTCGCATCGCGCGCGGCGACATCCAGGCCGGTAAAGGGCTCGTCCAGAATCACCGCGCCGCCCGGGCACAGCAGTGCTCGGGCAATCTCGACGCGACGACGCTGCCCACCCGAGAGCTCGGCCACGCGAGCATGCACATCGATCCCCGGTACCAACAGGCGCAGCAGGGCCGCGGCACTCGAGACGCCCACGCGCGCGTCGGCGCACACCAGCACGTTTTCCAAGGCCGAAACGTCCTCAACCAGGCGCACGTCCTGAAACACCATGGAGCACGGCGCGCACTCCCCCGCAGCCAGCGCAAGCAACGTCGACTTGCCCACACCCGAGGCGCCCATCACGCAGGCGCGCCCACCGGCGGGCACACGGAGTGTCAGTCCGTCGAGCGCCGGAGCCCAGGGCGCCCGCTCGCCCACGGCGAGCGCAAGCTCCGCCGCAGCGCCGCCCCCGGCAGCCCCCGCACGCCCGCGAGCGCCGCGTCCATGCGCCCGCACGGCCACGCGCCACGCCACGGGTCCCGAAACCCGCAGCAGCCACACCAGCACGCGCTCACACGCCCACGAGGCGGCAACGACCAGCACGGTCCACGCCAGCAGATCAGCCGTCTCGATCAAAAGCTTCGCCTGATAGATGCGCTCACCCACGGTGCCCACCGCCATGCCGATGAGCTCGGCTGCCACGCCGGCCTTCCAGCTCATGCCAATCACGGCACGCGCACACGAAAGCACAAACGGCAGGACTTCGCGCCAGGTATGGGCGCAAAACAGTCGACAGCCGCGCACGCCATGCAGACGGAACATCTGCTCCAGCGGTTTATTCACCTGTGCCAAGCCCTCGGCCAGCGAAAAATACACGCCCGGCAGCGCCATCAAAAAGACTGCCGCGATGCTCACGCGCGCCGACCCCAGCCAGATTAGCAACAGGACCACCACGCAGGCGACCGGTGTCGCCTTTACAAACGACAGCGCCGGAGCCACCAGGTGCGCAAACGCCCGCGAACGTGACGAAATCCCGGCAAGCACACCACCACACACCGCGGCAAGCGCCAGCCCGCCCAGTATCCGCGCGCCCGAGCCCGCCAAAATCGCCCAGGTACCGCCATCGCACACCAGGCGCAGAAGCGCCAAGGCAACAGCACCCGGCCCCGGCAAGATCAGCGGCTGCGCCACCAGCGACGCCGCAAAGATCCACACGGCAAGCCAAAAGGCGGCGACGGCACCTACTGCCGCCACCGCCTTCGCACGCTCAGTCATGTGTCGAGCAAACGCACGCACGAGCTACTCCATGTAGTAAAAATCGTCAGCCGGGAGCTTACCGCCCACGGCACTCGCGTCCGCATCGGCCAGCACCTGCAGGTACCCACCGAGCGCCGCCTTCATATCTTTCCCCGTCTGGCACACGAGCATGCACCCGGGAATCGCCTTTTCGGCAATCGTGGCGTTATCGACGATACCCGCATCGACCACCGCCTGAGCCCAGTCCGCCGGTGCCGCGTTTACGGCCTCAACGCTCGCCGCATGGCAGCTTAAGAACTCCTCCACAGCCTCGGGATGCTCCTCGGCAAAGGCACGGCGCACCACGGTCACGCCCGTCAGCAAACGGGAGCCCGTGTCACCCGCGAGCTCGTCCCACACATCGGTCAGGCTCACCGGTGCCGACAGCTTGCCCTCGCTCTTGGCGATGGCAGCGGTCTTGAATGGCTCCGGCAGCACGCCCACGGCGGACGGGTCGGCAAGCAGGGCCGACAGCACCTCGGTGGGTTCGCTCTTAAACTCAAGCGCCACCTGGCCAGTCAGACCTACGCGCTCCAGCAGGTAGTTCATGACGTACTCCGGCGTGGTGCCCTTGCCCGTCATATAGACGGTGCGGCCCGCCAGGTCGCCAAACGAGATCACGCCCGCGTCGCCCGTCACCACGCTCAGCACGCCGAGCGTATTGATGTCGATGACCTGCACCGCGCCCTCGGTCTTGTTGTAGAGCACGCTCGCCACGTTGGCGGGCACCAGGGCAATATCGACATCGCCCTGAATGACCTTGGGCACGATCTCGTCGGCAGCGGCGCTGATCGCAAAGTCGAACTCGTTATCTGTCTCGCCGCTCGCTGCCTGGTCCATAAACTGCACCAGACCGATTGACGTCGGCCCCTTGAGCGAGGCGACGTGCACCTCGACCGACTCGGCGGCAGCGCCGCTCGGCGCAGACCCGGCAGAGCCCGCAGAGGAGCCCGCCCCCGCAGCCCCGCCGCTGCAGCCAGCCAACGCAAGCGACAGCGCGCCCGCGGCAAGCGCCGAGGCAAACCCTCGGCGCGAAAGCTCAAATTCAAACGCGCGCATCGTTAGCACATCCCTTCGTTAGGCATCGTCCAGGCGTGGTGGTCAGCGTGCAGCAACTCCTCGGCCAGCGGCGAGAGCGGCGCACCCAAAAACTCGCGGTAGCATGCCTGAACATCGGGGTTCTCGTGCGAGAAGCGAATGTCGGCCGCCGCATCGAGGCCCCAGAGCACCTGGCCGCGCTCTTCCGCCAGCTCGCAGCCGTCATGGATGGGCTGACCACCGCCACCGACGCAACCGCCCGGACACGCCATGACCTCGACGAAGTCATAACTCGCACGGCCGTCGCGAATCGCGTCGAGCAGGCGGGCGGCGTTGCCCAGCCCGTGCGCCACGGCAACACGCACCTTAGTGCCATCGATATCGGCGACGGCTTCCTTCCAGCCGTCGAGTCCGCGCACGTCAGTAAAGAAATCGGCATCCGGGTTCTTGCCCGTCACCAAGTAGTAGGCCGAGCGCACGGCGGCCTCCATCACGCCGCCCGTGGCGCCAAAGATCACACCCGCGCCCGTGCCAAAGCCCAGCGGCGTATCGAGCGGCTCCTCGACCAGCGTGCCGACGCTCACGTGGCTTGCGCGGATCATGCGTACCATCTCGCGCACCGTCAGCGCAACGTCCACGTCGGGCGCGCCGTCCTCGCCCACCATGCTCGGCAGCGCGCACTCGGCCTTTTTGGCGGTGCACGGCATCACGGACACCACAAACAGACGCTCGGGCTCCACGCCCAGGGCCTTGGCATAATAGGTCTTGGCAATGGCGCCAAACATCTGCTGCGGCGACTTGGACGTGGATAGGCTGTCGACAAACTCCGGATAGCGCGCCTTCACAAAGCGCACCCAGCCCGGGCAGCAGCTCGTGAACATGGGCCAGCCGCGGCTATCGCCCTCGCCCTTGGCGGCGGCGCCCAGGCGCTCGATCAGCTCGGAGCCCTCCTCCATAATGGTGAGGTCGGCCGAGAAATCGGTATCGAACACGTACTCAAAGCCCACGCGGCGCAGCGCGCAGGCCAGGCGCTCAACGGTGGCCTCCTCACGCGGAATGCCAAGCTCCTCGCCCCAAGCGCTACGCACGGCCGGCGCAATCTGCACCAGCACGATCTTATTGGGATCGGCGAGAGCGTCGAACACGGTCTCGGTGTCGTCGCGCTCGCGCAGCGCGCCCGTCGGGCAATGCGTGATGCACTGGCCGCATGCGACGCAATCGGTCTTGCCGATGGGCGCGCACCCGCGGGTACCCACGGCAGTGTGCGTGGCGCGGTTGGTCAGGTCCCAAATCCCCAGGCCCTGCACGTTCTCGCAAACCTTGATACAGCGCATGCACTTGATGCACTTGTCGTTGTCGCGAATGATGGGAAAGTCGAAGTCCCACCCCTCGCGCGCCAGGTGCTTTTGATACGGCAGATAGAAAATGCCCAGGTCGTTGGCAATCGTCTGCAGGTTGCAGTTGCCACTGCGCACGCAGCTCGCGCACTGCGCGTCGTGCTGCGACAGGAGCAGTTGAACGTTAGTGCGACGGGCCTCGCGCGCCTTGGGGCTGTTGGTGTGGACCACCATGCCGTCGAGCACGTAGTTGTTGCAGGCGGCAACCAGTTGGTCGCAGCCCTCAACCTCGACCACGCACACGCGGCAGCCGCCGATCTCGTTTAAATCGCGCAGGTAGCACAGGGTGGGAATCTGGATGCCGACGGACTTAGCCGCGTCCAGGATCGTGGTGTGCTCAGGAACCACAACCTCGCAATTATCGATAGTGAGCTTGACCATGTTATGCGCTCCGTTTTTTGTGTTGTCGCTGACGGTGGGGTTGTTGAGCTCTACCATTCCAGGTTCCTCCCTCCGCGGAACGCGCCAAAGCCAAAGTGGTCACAGCGCAGGCAGCGGCTCGCCTCCTGGCGTGCCTCCTGTTCGGTAAGACCCTGCTCGACCAGATTCCAATCGTGAATACGCTCGCCGGCCTCGCGCTCGCCCAGCTCGCAGCGGCCGCACTCGTGCTTGCCCTTAAACTGCACGGTCGGCAGCTCAACGTCGAGCTTGATCTTGTGGTCAAAGCCCAGGTAGCGGTCGATATTTGCCGAAGCAACGCGGCCGGCGTTGATGGCGCGGATGACCGTGGCGGGGCCGGTCTGGCAGTCGCCGCCGCTAAAGAGGCCGTCGAAGTTGGGCACGGCGCCGTCCGAGTCGGTGACCACGCAGCCCCACTTGCAGGCAATGCCCATCTCCTCAAACGACTTGGAATCGATGTCCTGGCCAATGGCCACAAACACGCGCTCGCAAGGAATGACGCGCTCGGGCGTGGCGGCGGCACGCGGGGCCGGACGCCCACGACGGGGCTCGCCGATAATCTGTGGCTGCACGCGCAGGCCGCTCACGCGACCATCTTCGCCCGTCTCGATGGCGAGCGGGGCGGTCAACTCCAGCACCTCGCAGCCCTCGGCCTGGGCGCCGGCGATCTCGGCATCCTGGGCCGTCATGTCGCAGATGCGACGGCGGTAGACGATGCTCACCTTTTCGGCACCGCAGCGCACGGCGGAGCGCGCCACGTCCATGGCAACGTTGCCGCCGCCGATGACGCACACGCGTTGGCCGCTCAGGTCGGGCAGCTCGTCATCACCGATGGCGCGCAGCATCTTGACGGCCGACTCAACGCCGGGCGCCTCCTCGCCCGGAAGGCCGAGCTTCTTGTCGCTGTGGGCACCGATGGCTAGGTAGACGGCATCGAACTCGTCGCGCAGACGGGCAAGCTCCTCACCGTTCACGGAGTGGTCGAGTTCCACGTTGATACCGGCGCTCAAGATCCAGTCGATCTCGGCCTGCAGGCGCTCGCGCGGCAGACGATAGCTGGGGATGCCATAGCGCAGCATGCCGCCCAGGTGGTGGCGCTGCTCAAAGATGGTCACCTTGTGGCCCATCACGGCCAGGTAGTAGGCGCAGGAAAGGCCGGCCGGGCCGCCGCCGATCACGGCGATGCGCTTGCCGGTGTTGTCCACTACATGGGGCTTGTGGTCGTTGAGGTCGCTGTGCTCAACGGCAAAACGTTTGAGGGCGAGGATGTTCATGGGATCGTCGACCATGCCGCGACGGCAGTGCATCTCGCAGGGATGCTCGCACACCAGACCGCAAACGAGCGGCAGCGGGTTGTTCTTGCGGATGACCTTGACGGCGTCGGCATAACGGCCGGCCTCGACGAGCGAAATGTAACCGGGAATGTCGACGTGCGCCGGGCAGCCCGAGACGCACGGGACGCGGGCCTCGCGGTCAAAGCCGCAGGAGTGCTCGCGGATGTGGTGTTCAAAGTCGTCGCGGAAGCCACGGATAGCCGTAAGTGCCATAGCACCGGCCTCGTAACCGATGGCGCAGTCGCTCGAAAGGTAGATGGTGCGGGCCGTGCGCTCAATCAGGTTGAGCGTGGACTCATCGGCGCGCCCTTCGAGCACATCGGCGAGCAGGTCGCTCAGCGCGCTCAGGCCCACACGGCAAGGTGTGCACTTGCCGCAGCTCTGGGTGGAGCACAGGTTGACGAGCGCTGCCGTAAACTCAACGGGACACGGGGCGAGCGAACTCACCGCCAGACGACGTCCGAGCGCATCGTGCAGATCGTCCATGACGGCCTGAGCGTGGCTGCGTTCCATTACGTGCAGTCGTGCCATAAAGATCCCCTCTCACATGGCAGCCCGGAGGCGAGGCCGGGCGAAATTGCTACACGCACAACACTGACCTAAAAAGTTGTTAGGTCTCCACGCAGTTCGGCAGGCGGCATGAAATGTCACCCTCAGCGGTGAAATAGAACATTACCGCAGATAAATGCCATATTTGATAAAACTCGTTACCAAATGACAATGCCCCGTCCACGCAATCACGTGGACGGGGCATTGCT
This sequence comes from uncultured Collinsella sp., assembly GCA_900548255.1. GTDB lineage: Bacteria > Actinomycetota > Coriobacteriia > Coriobacteriales > Coriobacteriaceae > Collinsella. The sequence goes on from URKH01000065.1 coordinate 11,282, forward strand.
CTAGGTATGCGGCCAGCGACCCTGTTGCCTTTACTTAAGCTCGGGCCAGAAGTCCTTGTTGGCCTCGATCATGTCGTCGAGAACCTCCTTGGCGACCTTCATCGACGGCACGGTCTTGTTGAGTGTGAAGGCCTTGAGCGCCTTCTCGTACGAACCCTCGATCGTAGCCTCGACCACGAGCTTCTCGGAGTTCAGCTGCTGCATCATAAGACCTTGCTGGAACAGAGGAATGTTGTCGCGGCTGATGACCTCGGGGCCGTTCTTGCCAATGTAGGCAGGCAGCTCGACCATAGCGTCGTAGGGCATGTTGGGGATAGCGCCCTTGTTCTCGCAAATGACCAGGAAGCGCTGCTTGGTGTCGTTCTTCAGAGCGATAGCCAGGTCGGCAATCCAGTCGCCGTGGCTGCCCGCATAGAACGTGCTCTCGTCGATCTCGCCCGTCTTCTCGTAGTGATCGATACCATCAAAGAGGTTCTTCTCACGCGTCTCCTCAACCTCGTTAGCACGGGTGCGCTCGGGGTTGGAATGCTCGACGAACTCCTTCTGCTGCAGGTAGTAGTTCAGGTACGTGTTGGGCAGGTACTCCGGGAAGCACTCCATGATCTCGTACTCGCCC
>URKH01000066.1 GCA_900548255.1 uncultured Collinsella sp.
GCCGGCCGTTCTTTGTATGCCCCCGATGCGGGCATACCGCTCGTCTAACTAAGGGTTGCAATCTTCGCGTTCCGCGTTACCCTAATGGGCGCATTGTTTCCAAATTGTTAACGAGGGGTTGCCGTAATGGCCGACGAACACGAGACCGAAAGCAAGGCATGGGCGATTGAGGCCGCTGCGGCAGAGGCGGCGTCGCGTGCCGCCGAGGAGGTGCATCGTCCTCCGGTGGTGCCGATGGAGCGCGTTGTCGATCGCGATGTTATTGAGCAAAGCGAGAGCGCCGGCCGCAAGCGCAGCCAGGAACCAGGCTTTCCTCGCTTTTTTGCCGAGCTCAACCTGGGCCTGATCCTCACGGCCTTTGCCATCGTGGCTTTCAAAACGCCCAATCACTTTGCCTTCGGCGGTACCTCGGGTGTGTCGGTCATTCTTTCTACGCTGTTCCCGACTCTGCCCGTCGGCGTCTTTATGTGGATTATCAACGCGATCCTGGTCATCCTGGGTTTTATCTTTTTGGAGCGCAAGGCAATCCTTTGGAGTGTCTTTGCCTCGTTTGCGCTTTCGGCCTACGTCTCGCTGTTTGAGCTCTTCCTCCCGACGGATGTTTCGATGACGGGCGATATGTGGCTCGACCTGTGTTTTGCCGTCATCTTGCCGGCGCTGGGCAGTGCTATTGTCTTTGACATTGGCGCCTCGACGGGTGGCACGGACATTCTTGCCATGATCCTCAAACGCCGCACCACGCTCGAGATTGGCCGCGCACTGTTGCTGGTCGATATCGGCATCGTGACCATCGCGGCTTTCCTGTATGGCCCGCGCGTCGGCCTGTACTGCGTGCTCGGCCTGTTTGCCAAGACGCTTGTGGTCGACAAGGCCATCGAGAGCATTCACCTGCGCAAGGTCTGCACGATTATTTGCGCCGAACCGCGCAAAGTCGAGGAGTTTATCGTCAAGCATCTCAACCGCACGGCAACGATCAGCCGTGGCTACGGCGCCTTCTCGGGCAAGTGCGTCACGGTGATCATGAGCGTGCTGAGCCGTCGCGAGGCAGTGCAACTGCGTCGCTATACCCGCGAGATTGACCCTGGCGCCTTCATCACCATCGTCGATAGCTCCGAAATCGTCGGCAAGGGCTTCCGCGGCACGAACTAGCGCGGACGCACCCTTCGAATCATTGAATAAGGCCGGCTACGTTGCAAATCGGCCATCTTGGGGTATTTGTCCCCACATTGGGCGATAATGATGCTAAAGACATCGTTTGCGATCCAGATGATTCGCTCAAGATACGAAGGGATGATCTCGATGTTCTGTTCGCAGTGTGGTGCCCCCATGGGCGACAACGATAAGTTCTGTGGTGCGTGTGGTGCCCCCAATGCCGGTGCCGCAGCCTCTGCCCCTCAGGGTCAGCCCCAGCAGTTTGTTCCGCAACCGCCCGTGGCGAATGCGTCCAAGGGCTGTGTGGCTCAGGCGTTTGAGGATATGACCAAGACTCCGGGCGTGCTGCAGCGCGTGTGCCAGATTGCCTTTTTACCGGCGCTGATTTGTGTTGTGTCGGTACTCGTGCTGTTTATTCCCGTTATTGGCGGCATTGCAGCTGCCATCGGCTTTTTGGCAGCTTGCATTGCGAGCGTGTGTGGTTCCGGCTTTGGTATTGAGTGGGGTCGCGATCTGTCGCTCAAGGTTGATGGCGGTATGGATCGTCCACTCATGCGTTCCACGTCGTTTGGCCTCGGAGTCTTTTCGAGCGTTATCTCGGTCGTGCTCGAGGTTATCGCTGCCATTCCCGTTATCGGTGTAGTGCTTTCGCTGGTGGAGAGCGTGGTAATTGGCGCCGCGGGCTCGTATTCGTATTACGGCTCCTATGCACTCGAGGCAGCGCTGTTTGGCTCGCTTGGCCTGCTTGTCCTGGCTATGATTGCCACGGCGGTCTTGGGGGTCTTCTTTAAGATGTTCGCCGACATTGCCGTGATGCACTTTGCGGTGACCGGTCGTGTCGAGAGCGCGTTTTCGCTCGACAAGGTCTGGGCGGCGTTTAAGCACAACAAGACCAAGCTGTTCTGCGCTTCGTTCCTTCCCGAGTTTTTGACGGGTCTGGTCGCCAACGTTGTCACATGGATCCTGACGCTCGTCTTCGGCGCCATTGCCTCTGTCGGTATGTATAACTACTACTACCGTCCTTCGGCTATTGAGGCGCTTGTTACCGGCGGTGGCATCACGCTCGTATTGTTCTTGGTGCTGACGGCGTTTGTCACGGTATTCCTTACGGTCTTTGGCAAGATGCTCAAGCATCGTGCCGTTGGCTATTGGGTAGCGCGTTATGCAGCTGAATGGGCTGATGAGGATAAGGATGACGTCCTGACCTTTGTGCTGCCGTTTGAGAAGAAGTCTGCTCCGGCTGGTTTTAGCACCGACGCAGCGCCCGTATCCGATTCCGCTGCGGCGCCTGCGCCCGAGCCCGAGCCCGAGCCCGCGCCCGAGCCCGTGCCTGAGCCTGAACCTGAGCCCGAGCCCGAGCCCGAGCCTGAGCCTGAGCCTGAGCCCGCGCCCGTGCCTGAGCCCGAGCCTGCGCCAAGCTCCGACGAGGACCCGCAGGACGAGTAACCCTGCCACCTGCCATTTGGGGACGGGGTAGAAACGGTAGAAATAGCGCTTGACAAATGAGCGGGGGCGGACGTGTCGAAACGTCCGCCCCCGCTTTGTTATCGCGATGTGGCTATGACTGCGAGACGGTCGCGAATCGGCTACTCGTCGTGCTTCTCCTCGCGGCGCGCGGCGGCGCGTGCATCGTGGATGCCCTTGATCGCGGCGTGGCGAGCCGTGCGGGCGTCGTGCATGGCGTCGCGTGCTTCGGCGGCTGTGGCCTTAGCAGAACGCAACTTGGCGGCGAGGTCGGGGTTGGTCTCGGCGACCGCGGCGATAGCGGGTCCGTCGAGCTCCTCTTGCGTGGGCTCGGCCAAAAAGTCGATGGCATACTGGGCGGCCACCATGGAGCCTTTTGCCAGCACAGTCTCGTCGATCTTGTAAAAGCAGGAATGCTGAGCGTACGTGGCGCCAATCTTGGGGTTGCGCGCACCTACAAAGGCGAGCACGCCCGGCACGCGGCGCAGGTACTCCGAAAAGTCCTCGCCCGAAAGCGTGCCGCGGTAATGTCCCTCGCCGGCGGGGCCCAGGCATTTGAGTACGGCCTGGCGGCAGCGCTCGCTCGATGCGGCTTCGTTTTCGACTTTGTAGTTGGCGATGGTGTAGTCGGTGAGCTTGGCTTCGGCGCCCAGGGCTGCCGCGGTATGCTCCACGATGCGGCGCATGAGCTCCGGCATTTCCTCGTGGGTCGAGTCGCCGTAGGTGCGCACCGTGCCGGCGAGGTAAGCCGTGCCGGCGATAACATTGCGCGCGGTGCCGCCATGCAGCTCACCGACGGTGATAACGGCCGGCTCGTAGGGGCTAATCTCGCGCGAGACGATAGTCTGCAGTGCGTTGACGATCTCAGCGGCAACCATAACGGCGTCGTGGCCGCGCTGGGGCATAGCGCCGTGGCACGAGGTGCCGCGGACGTCGATGCGGAACCAGTCGGTATTGGCCATGCGCGGACCGGGCTCGCAGCTTACGGTGCCGGCGTCAACCTCGCTCCAGATATGCGCGGCGTAGGCACCATCGACGCCGTCGAGCACGCCCGTGCCGATCATGAGCTTGGCGCCCTGGCCGTTTTCCTCGCTGGGCTGGAAGACGATGCGGACTTCGCCGTGGATGTCGTCGGTCATATGGCGCAGGATTTGCAGCGTGCCGAGCATCATGGCGATATGGCAGTCGTGGCCGCAGGCGTGCATGCAGCCCTCGTTGACGCTGGCGAACTCTTCGCCGGTCTGCTCGGTGACGGGCAGGGCGTCGATGTCGGCGCGCAGCAGGATGCGGCGGCGTGGTGTGCCGTCCTCGCGATAGGCGTCGGGCGCGGTGCCGCGAAGGGTCGCCACAAGGCCCGTCTTAAGGGGACGCTCGTAGGGGATATTCATGGCGTCCAGCTGGTTGGCGATGTCAGATGTCGTGCGTTCCTCGGCGAGGCTCAGCTCCGGGTGCTTATGGAAGTGGCGGCGCTGCTTGATGATGTAGGGTTCAAACTCGGCAGCGATATCTTGGATGGCTGCGGTGACGTCGTCTGCCGCGCGAACCTCGGTTGCCGCCATAATCTGCTGTGCCTTGGTCTTCGTCATAGTCGATTTGCTCCTTGCTGGTTTATCGCAAAATCGTACAAGCTCATTCCAGTATGCCACCTGCCGCTAGGGCTGGTAAAGTTGCCGTTTGCCGCTTGGGGTTTTGTTACAAGGGCGGGGGAGTACACTCGGGGGTGTTGAATTTCCTGCCAGAGATGGGGATGCCCATGCAACATATCGATCGGATTATCCGCTCCAAGAACGTCTTTACCGCGCAAGACGGCATCGATACCGCCCGCGAGCTGGCGATTGCCATCGCAGGCGACCGTATCGTCGCAGTCGGTGCGCCCGATGACGTGATTGCCGCCGCGCCTGCCGCCACGCCGGTGGTCGATTACGGCGAGCAGTTTGTCTGCCCCGGTTTCCACGATGCGCACCTGCATTTCTTCCATACCTCGGTTGGCTCCTCACCGTATATGCTCATGGATATGGGCACGTCCGAGGCGGCGCTGGTGCAGGACGCGCTCAAGTTTTCCCAGGACCTGCCCGACGACGCCTGGGTCGTGACGCAGGGCTGGCGCGATTACCGCTGGGATCCGCCCGAGCACCCTACCAAGGCCTCCCTCGATGCGGCATTTCCTGATCGTCCCTGCGTTATGTACTCGGGCGACGGGCACACGCTGTGGCTCAACAGCCGCGCACTCGAGGCGCTCGGCGTTACGCGCGACAGCGAGCCTCCGGCGGGTGGCAGTTACGACAAAGATGCAAATGGGGAGCTTACGGGTATCGCTCACGAGGCTGCGGCCATGCAGCTGCTGCCGCGCTGTCTTGAGTGGCTGGGCGAGGACCGCATCGCGAGCTCGTATGCCGACCAGATGAAGCGTATGGCCGAGCAAGGCATCACCTCAATCTGCGATATGTCGCTCATGCCCATGCCGGGCTGTGACTTTATTCGCGACGATGTTTACGACAAGCTGCAGGCCTCCGGCAAGCTGGGAATCCGCGCCCATTTGTTTCCCACGCTGTTGGATGACCAATCGCGCTTGGAAGAGCTCCAGACCCGCTACGCGAACAATGCGCTGCTCTCGGCGCCAGGCTTTAAACAGTTCTTCGACGGCGTGTCGAGCGAGCATACTGCATACCTCACTGAGCCCTATACCAACCCGCGCTTCCCGGGCGACCAGGGCCGTCTGACGGTTCCTGTCGAGCGCATGCGCAAGTTGGTTCTGGCGGCAGCCGAGCGCGGCCACACCGTGCGCATCCACGTTATCGGCGACGGCGCCATCCATGCCGCACTCGATATCTTTGAGGAGGCGGCAGAGCTCTACGGTTTGCCCCCGCACGGCCATAATACGCTTGAGCATTTGGAGAATCTGCTGCCCGAGGACATCGATCGTCTGCGCAAGCTCAACGTCATTGCCTCGAGCCAGCCTTGCCACATCACGCTCGACCCGGGTGGCCCGGAGCGCGACCTGGGCCTGGAACGCAGCCGCATCATGTGGCCGTTCGCAACTTATCAGCAGCGCGGTATCCGTCAAGCTTTCGGTACCGACAGCCCCATCACGGCCGTTACCAGCATGAACGTGCTCTACACGGCTATCACGCGCCAAGATCCCCGCAGCCACTGGCCCGAGGGCGGCTGGCTCCCCAGCGAGCGCATCGACGCGGCTACAGCTCTGCGCAACTACACCCTGGGCAGCGCCTACGCGGCAGGCGACGAGCGAAACCTCGGCAGCCTGGAACCCGGCAAATACGCCGACCTGGTAGTCCTGGACCAAAACCCGCTCACCATCGACCCCCAAGAGCTCCAGGCTACCAAGGTTCAGGCAACCTATCTGGCAGGCAACTTAATCTACGAGCGCTAATATTCATGCCGTACCGTTAAACGCGGCTCGGGCAGCCTATTTTGGGATGGCGCTCGAGCCGCGTTTGTTTGCCTATGGGGTCCGTTAGGAGCGCTCCCGCTCTGCTTGATTTGGGCGCGGGGCGGAGGCGCCGCTGCCCCGCGCTCAATTTGGACGTCAGTAATGCTGTCTCTTGGTGTTTTGAATACTTCCCATTGCAGATTGCATAAAAAGTTGAGATGTTCTTTCCGGTCCTGATGTACCCCCGCCTGGGCCGTGCAAAAAATGGAGTATTCAGCACCGTGAGCTCTGCCGGTGCCGCTGCAGTCGGGTGGCATTGCGGAGATCGACGTCATTTTGGGGTCCGGTGCGGCGCGAGGCACGCCTTTTTGTCCTGATGGGGTTTGCCCGCCGACCCAAATCGCCGGTCAAAGGCGTTCTTGGGACCAATATGGTGTGTCCGGCGCGTATGCAGACGTCCTGGCCTGCTGAAAACTCCCAAAAATGCACGCTGCTTCCCAGGGGACCCGTGCGAGCGGCGAAAACCATGCCCAAGTCGCTGTCCGCATCGCCATTTTGCTGCACTGACTTTTCTGAATACCGGGCCCGAGATTGGTCAACCCTAGGCTCCCGGAGCTGCGTTGGGGTCGGTTTCGTTGGCGGCCGCCTGCTTATGGGTGGCAAAGACCGAGCCTTCGTGGTCGAAGAGCTTACGATATTGCATGCGGTCCAGGCGATCGCGCGCATTAGCGGTCTTGGCGGGAACGTTCTTGGCCTCGGCTGTATACCAAACGCCGTGCGCATCCTGCGCCCCCACCACGTTTATCGCCGGCATGTGCGCTCGGTTTTGCAAGCGTGCGCGTTGGTAGGCGGTGAGCGGGGCACCGATGGCATTGAGTGCGAGTGCGCCGACGTTATTGATGCTTGTGTTGAGTTCCCCACTCGTTTGTGCGTTGCCGGCGACATCGTAGTTCGCCCAGACCACATAGCGTGTCTGCCAGATGCGCTCGGTATGGGTGGCATCGTCCTCATCGGTAAAGTAGAGGTCGTTGTAGCGGTCGGTGAAGAACGGCTGGTGGTCGCCGTACATCACCACGACGACGGGGCGGTCGAGATCACGCAGCTTTTCCAGGAAGGCGGCGAAGGCGGCATCGGACGCTTCCATGAGCGAGCAGTATTCATTGGTCCAGGTGATAACTTTGTCGGACACACCTTCGACGGCAAGGTGCAGTTGCTGGTCGGTGGGCACCAAGCCCGTGTCATAGGCGGAGTGGTTTTGCATCGTCACGTCGTGGATGAAGATCGGCTGGTCGCTCTGCTTTAGTACCTCGAGGCACTTGTCGTAGGTGGCGGCGTCGGTGACCTTGCGGCAGAGCTCGGGTGCGCCGGCGAAGTCCTCGATCGAGAGGAACTCGTCGAATCCCATGTCCGCGAAGACGTTCTCGCGATTCCAGTTGGTGGCGTGGTTGGGGTGCATGGCCACGGTGCGATAGCCGAGTCTCTTGAACTGACGGGCGAGGTTCTCGCTCGGGGCCAGGTTGTAGCTCATGAACGGGTAGACGCCAGCGCCCAGGAATGCCATGGAGTGTCCGGTTAAGAACTCGAACTCGCTGTTACAGGTGCCGGCACCGAAGGCGCTCATGTAGCTCACTCCCTGCAGAAGCGCGTTATCGATGGCTTTGAAGCGCTCGGGCCCCTTATAGCCACAGCCCAGTTCGTTAAAGATTGAAAGGTCGGCGAAGGACTCGTTCATGATGCAGATGACTGAGGGCTTGAGCTGGTCAAACTGTTCGACGGCAGCGGCACGGGAGGGGTCGGCGATGCCGTTCGTGCCCGCGTTCCAGCGCGCGGCAAGGCGCTTGATGATCGCCGAGGCCTCACCGCTCTTGTAGTGCTTGGGTTTAGGCGGCACCATTTTTTGCGCGCTCGAAATAAAGGTGGGGAGAAACCCCTGACTGTAATAGCTTTCGAGGGGCTTCCAGGTATGAAGCTTGATGCCCAAGGTGTCGTAATAGCTGATGAAGGCCTGCGCCCCCAGTGCGGCTCCGGCAACAAGTGCGGTACGACGGTCGACGGAGAGGGGGAGTTTGGATTTGGTTGCGACTGGATGCTCCCTCGGCGCTGTCGATGTCCCCTCGGTTGCCGGAGACGCCTTTGAGTCCTTCGATTTCAAGGACGCAGACATCGCATGGTCGATGGACTCGGGGGACGTTTCCGATGAGCGGCGCGGCGGTCGCCCACATGCATCACGCGGAATGAGGACGATAAGCGCGATTCCCAAGGCCGCGGCAGCAAGCCCCATGAAGCAGAAAGTGCTGAGCTCATAGGTGTAGCTGCCGGCGACCGTCGCAGCGGTCGAGAGGGCGAACAGGTCTCCGGGTTGGATGGGCATCGATTTGAACGTGATTACGAAGTACTCGGCGATACCGATGCTGGCGAGCGCAACGATGCCAACGATTGCGGAGGTCTTACGGCGGTGCGGCAGATAGAACAACAGGCACAAGAAGCAGAAGATGAGCAAAAGCTCCAAAAGTGCCGGTCCGGCCTGCATCTTCCATAGTTCATGGTTGGAGGGCAGCTCGAGGGCGAGCATCGAGCATATCGATGCGCCGCCGATCGTTGCCAGCGTACGGGGGTAGGGATGGTCGGTCATCCAGCTTTTCAGATCCTTCATGCTCATCTTCATCGTCTCTGTTCCTTACTCCTAGTTCAGCGTCTTCACGAGCTTCTCCAGGTTGTCGTTCATGATGGGTGGGTAATCCTCGCCGGCTTTAAGCTGTTTGTCAGTGAGCCCCTCGACGGGGTCGAGCTGGACGCATTGTCGTCAGAAGCGGCGAGAGCAAAGACCGCACTTAAAAGGGGCATATATGCCGCCGCCATGGGGCCACGGTGACGAATAGGACGCCGCTTGGGATGGCGACGGTAGATTCGGTTGTCCATAGATTGCTCCTGAATTGAAAACGGCTGCGTCGGGGTGCCGACGGCCGAAGGCGATGCCGCCGTGGCACGCGGTAGCTATTTGATTCAATTGGGAGCCGTTAATCGTCCAGACGGACCCTGAGGGATAATAGGGTGACCGGGGCATATGAAGATCGCTCGGTGCCGATGACGGCTAGGGCGGAGATCAGCAAGAGGGTGATGAACGATGTCGCGCCCACGGGGACGGTGTCACCGCCACGGGCGATCGACAGATTGCCGGCGAGCTCGGCGCAGATGGTGCAGCCCGCGCCGGTGCAGTCATGATGCAACTCATGGGCGGTTGCGATGGGGGAGAGGATGGTTACCGCGAGAAGGGAGAAGACGAGAGCCAGGGCGAGCAGGCGAGTGCGAACGGGCGGCATGGAGTCGCGTGCATCGCGATTCGGTGCTATATCTCGCCATGTCGAGGTGCTCAGCTCATCGGTCATCTGCCCTCCCTTCCTCTCATCTGGGCATATTTCATCTGGAGGATTGTAGTCTTGAGAAGCTGATTCACAAAGTTGCCGCGCTAAAACTTCATGCTTTCCGGTCCGCCTTGGGGCTGCGCATAAGTTATCCTCCGACATTCAGAAAATCTAAGTGCCAAAAAATAAGATTTTTTGACTCCGTGTTGTATAACCCGCCATTCGTGGGTACCATTCAACGCGTACGCAAACAAAAAGGGTTAATTCGCGTGGCATAACCGCGCGGCCCAAAAAGGAGGAGACAAGCATGTCGTCTTTGAAGCCGCTTGCAGATCGTGTTCTGGTCAAGCCCGACGAGGCCGAGCAGAAGACCGCTTCTGGTCTGTATATCGCCAGCAACGCCCAGGAGAAGCCGCAGCGCGGCACCATCGTTGCCGTTGGTGCCGGCAAGGTCAACGACAAGGGTGAGCGCATCCCCATGGACGTCAAGGTCGGTGACGTTGTCATCTACGGTAAGTTCGGTGGCAACGAGGTCAAGGTCGACGGCGAGAAGTATCTGCTGATGCGCGCCGACGACATCTACGCTGTCGTCGAGGCCTAGTCTCGTCAGAATCTCTGATTCGTCTTTGAACGCGCCCGCCGCATAGGACTCGGAAGCGGCGACGCGAGTCACGTTTCTTTTGGAGGATTACCTACCATGGCAAAGAACATTACGTTCAACACCGATGCCCGCGCTAAGCTCGCCAAGGGTGTCAACACTCTGGCCGACGCCGTTACCGTCACCATGGGCCCCAAGGGCCGTTACGTCGCTCTGCAGCGCACGTTTGGTGCCCCGACCATCACCAACGACGGCGTTTCCGTCGCCAAGGAGATTGAGCTCGAGGACAACATCGAGAACATGGGTGCCCAGCTGGTGAAGGAGGTCGCCACCAAGACCAACGACACCGTGGGTGACGGCACCACCACCGCAACCCTGCTCGCTCAAGCCATCGTCAACGACGGTCTGCGCAACGTCGCCGCTGGCGCCAACCCGCTGGCCATCCGTCGCGGCATCGACAAGGCCGTCAACGCCGCCGTCGCCGAGATGAAGAAGCAGGCCAAGCCGGTCGAGACCAAGGAGCAGATTGCTTCCGTCGGTACCATCTCCGCCGGTGACCCCGAGGTCGGCGAGAAGATCGCCGAGGCCATGGAGGTCGTGGGCAAGGACGGCGTCATCACCGTCGAGGATTCCCAGACGTTCGACATCACCATCGACACCGTCGAGGGCATGCAGTTCGACAAGGGCTATGTCTCCGCTTACTTCGTCACGGATAACGACCGCATGGAGGCCGTGATGAAGGATCCGTACATCCTCATCACCGACCAGAAGATCTCCAGCGTTCAGGACATCATGCCTGTTCTCGAGGCTGTCCAGCGCGCTGGCCGTGGCCTGCTCATCATCGCTGAGGACATCGACGGCGAGGCTCTGCCTACCCTGGTTCTCAACAAGATTCGTGGCGCCCTCAACGTCTGCGCCGTCAAGGCTCCGGGCTACGGCGATCGCCGCAAGCGCATCCTCGAGGACATCGCCGTCCTCACCGGCGGCCAGGCTGCCCTGGACGAGCTGGGCGTGAAGGTCGCTGACATCACCGCCGATATGCTCGGTACCGCTAAGTCCGTCACCATCTCCAAGGACAACACCGTCGTCGTCGGCGGCGCTGGCTCCAAGGAGGCCATCGACGCTCGTATCGCTCAGATCAAGGGTGAGATGGAGAACACCACCTCTGACTTCGACCGTGAGAAGCTCCAGGAGCGCCTGGCCAAGCTCTCCGGTGGCGTTGCCGTCATCAAGGTCGGCGCTGCTACCGAGTCCGAGCTCAAGGAGATCAAGCATCGCGTCGAGGACGCCCTGCAGGCAACCCGCGCTGCTGTCGAGGAGGGCATTGTCGCCGGCGGCGGCGTCGCCTTCATGGATGCTGCTCCTGCACTCGACGCTGTCGAGATCGACGACCCCGAGGAGAAGATCGGCGTCGACATCGTCAAGAAGGCTCTGACCGCTCCGGTCGCTACCATTGCCAAGAACGCTGGCTTTGAGGGCGCTGTCGTGGTCGACAAGGTTGCCGAGCTGCCCGCCGGCCAGGGTCTCAACTCTGCCAATGGTGAGTGGGGCGACATGATTGAGATGGGCGTCCTCGACCCCGTCAAGGTCAGCCGCGTCACCCTGCAGAACGCTGCTTCTGTCGCAAGCCTGATTCTCATCACCGAGGCTACCGTCTCCGATGTGCCCAAAAACACTCAGCTTGAGGACGCTATCGCTGCTGCCACCGCTGGTCAGCAGGGCGGCGGTATGTACTAAGGCCGACAAGGTCTAGAACTCCCACCGGGGATCCGGGGGCGTGACGGGGCTTCTCTCCGGAACGTCCTCGGACATGCAAAGAGGCTCCGCTTCGCGCTTCGCGCTGCGGAGCCTCTTTGCGTCCTGACGCTCCTATTTGGCAAGGTGTTTTTTAGAATCCATTTTGCGCTCGGCCTCG
>URKH01000067.1 GCA_900548255.1 uncultured Collinsella sp.
GTCAGGGGGTCGAACCCTGGACCTTGGGATTAAAAGTCCCCTGCTCTGCCAGCTGAGCTAACGGCCCGCGGGTGGCATTGTACCACGGTCTGGGACTATTCCCAACTCCATTGGCCGTTCTGGAAAATCACAACTTCACGTCCATCAGGCGTAATGCCCGTAATATCGATGTCGTCCATGCCAATCATAAAATCGACGTGCGTGCTCGAGACGTTAACGCCATGCTCCAGGAGCTCTTCCTTGGACATGTCATACCCACCCTCGATACATTCGGGGAAACCGACACCTAGCGCGAGATGGCAGCTGGCGTTCTCATCATAGAGCGTGTCATAGAACAAAACGCCACTTTCACGGATCGGCGTGTTCTTGGAGATAAGCGCGACCTCACCCAGATGAGCGGCACCTTCATCGGTGTCAATGATGCTCGCAAGCGTCGCCTTGCCCACGCGGGCATCGTAGTCCGCTACGCGGCCGGCCTCGAACTTAATCCAAAAATCGTCGACCTTGTTACCGTGGTGAATGAGCGGCATGGCCGAGTACACGATACCGTCGGCGCGCATACGATCAGGCGAGGTGAAGACTTCCTCGGTGGGAATGTTGGGGAAGAAGGGGTGTCCATCGGGCGTCTTGCCCTTGCCGCCGGCCCACTCGTGACCCTTCGTCATGCCAATCGTCAGATCGGTTCCATTTTCCGCGGTGTAATGCAGGCGGTCAAAACGATTGTCGTTCAGGAAACGCAGGTTCTTTTCGAACGCCGCGTCATGAAGCTCCCAGTCGCTCTCCGGGTCCTGGCCATCGGCACGAGCGGTGTGCAGAATCGCATTCCATAGCTTATAGATTGCAACCTCATCGGCGTCTCCCGGGAACACCTCGTGCGCCCAAGCCACGACCGGAGCGCCGGCGATGCACCACGGATTGATGTTGTAATCCAGTCCACGGCGGAAAGCTTTGCACTGCGTATTCCTCGCCTTGGATGCCGCGGCCGGCTTGGCTGGATCGATGCCCTTGAGGGCTGCAGGATCCGCCCCCTCGATAAAGATAAAGCAGGCGCCATCCTGGGCCAGGGAATCCAACTGCAGGCGCTTCCACTCGGGCGTCTGCTCAAAATAGCTTTTATCGACATGCTCGTACGTGAGCCTCGTCACGGCATCATCGGCCCAAATGACCGTCACGTGGCCAGCGCCGGCGGCATAAGCCTCCGCGACCACCACGCGGGCAAAGGATGCGCACTCGACCGGAGACTGAACGACAACCTCCTGGCCGGGCTTGACGTTTACGCCCTTGCGGACAACCAAGCGCGCATAGTTTTTAATCTTGGGCTCCAGGGCCTTCATGCCCTCCAGAGCCTCTTCGACCGTCAGGGCAGCTCGAATCATGTGCCACTCCATCTATCTATAGAACAGTAAAAAGGCGCGCCGCAAAAACGACGCGCCCTATATCTTAGCGATAAGTATGCATGCAAACGCTACTTCTTCTTGGAGTCCTTCTTGTCCTCCTCGGCAGCTGCGCGCTCGATAAGAGCGTTGAGCTTGTTCTCGGACATGCCCTCGGCCTGCGCGCGATACATGTTACGCAAGGGACGAATACGAGCGAAGTCGTAGATAAAGTCACCCAGGATGATGACATAGGACAAAACGATGCCGACCATCTGAACAGGACTGGACACCGTGCCGCCGGGAGCGAAGTAGAGCGAAGCCCCGATTGCCACGACGAGCACCATGCCGATAGCGAGCACAGCCCACCAAATACGGCGGCGCTTGGTGTAGTCCTCATCCTGCTTGAGAAGGATATTCGACACCGTGTAGATGCGGTCCTCCTTGGCGCGCTGCTTAGCCTTGCGGGCGCGCTTCTCCTCTTTAGAGAGGCCCTCGAGGTTCTCGCCCTTCTCGAGCTCTTTGCGGCGTGCCTTAGACGAAGCCGGCACGACGCGGACAGAGCTCGCTGCCTGACGGGCAGGCTTAGCAGATGCGGCGGACTTGCGCGCAACCCCGGTAACCTCGTGGGATTGCGTGCGCTTGTTCGTGGCGCTACGGGTACTCACTTATGCGTTCTCCTTCATGCTTGTGAACTGGGAGCCCGTGATGATCTGGAAGGCCTCGCGATAGCGCTCGGACGTACCTTCGATGACCTCGGCGGGCAGATGCGGGGTCTCCCCCGTCATATCCCAGTTGGCCTTGAGCCAATTGCGGACGAATTGCTTGTCGTAGCTAGGCTGGATCTTGCCCTCCTCGTAGCTGGCCGCAGGCCAGAAACGGCTGGAGTCGGGGGTGAGGCACTCGTCGATCAGCGTGACCTTGCCATCGATGACACCAAACTCGAACTTGGTGTCGGCAATGATGATGCCACGGGTCGCTGCGTACTCGGCGGCAGCCTTGTAGATCTTGAGAGACAGATCGCGAATCTGCGTGGCGATGTCCTCGCCTACGATCTCGCAGCAACGCTCGAACGAGATATTCTCGTCGTGATCACCGATCTCGGCCTTCGTGGACGGGGTGAACAGCGGCTCGGGAAGCTTGGAGGCCTCGGTAAGGCCCTCAGGCAGCTGGATGCCGCAGACGGTGCCGTTCTCGTCATAGGTCTTCTTGCCCGAACCAGTCAGATAGCCGCGGACGATGCACTCGATAGGAATCGTCTGGGCCTTCTTAACCAGCATGGCGCGACCCGCGAGATAGTCACGATACTCGGCAAACTCCTCGGGGAAATCCGCCGGGTCGATGGAGACGAGGTGGTTGGGGACGATATCGGCAAATTTGTCGAACCAGAACGCCGAGATGCGATTGAGCACCTCTCCCTTAAACGGAATCTCGTCGGGAAGAATAAAGTCGAACGCAGAAATGCGATCGGTGGCGACCATCAACAGGTTTTCGCCGGCATCGTAGATATCACGAACCTTGCCACGGGAATCCGGACGACGCTCCATCGTTGTCACGTGAGTCACTCCTTACCTAAATACGACAGAAATGCGGGTTCTTTCCCGCATGTTTTCGCAAACTCGGAGCGGCAGGGATGAGACCCCTCCTTCACCGAATAGCGAAAAGCTAGTGCTCCATTGTAGTAGATGCCGCGTCCGCCGTGTGCTCGCGGGGCAGATGAATCGTAAAAGTCGTACCCTTTCCAAGCTCCGACTCCACGGATATGTAGCCATGGTGACGCTCGACGATCTGTTTGGTCACGGCGAGGCCAACACCCAAGCCGCCGGCTTCGCGGGCGCGGCTGGCATCGGCGCGCCAAAATCGTCCGAAGATGCGCGATAGATCGTCCTTGGCAATACCGATACCGGTATCCGAAACGGCAATGCTGACATGTTTGCGGTCGCTGAGCACCGACACCACGACCCAACCACCCTCGGGGGTGTAGCGCATGGCGTTGCTCATGAGGTTGATGACGCATTGCGTGATCATGTCAGGATCGGCCTCGACGACATCATCGTGACCTTGGGTCTCGTCTGCAAAGCGCAAGCGCAGTTCGCGGTCGACAAACAGGCGCTCCTGGGCGTTGACGATGGAGCGGACGAAAGGAACCATATCCACCGGCTCAAGGTTGAGCGGCGCCGTGCTGTTTTCCATGCGCGACAGGTCGAGCATCTGCTGCACCAGACGGGCCAGGCGACGCGTCTCGGAAGCAACGGTTTCCAAATGCTCATCATCGGTGGGATACACGCCGTCCTGCATGGCCTCGACCGTTGCAAGCATGGCCATAAGCGGTGTGCGAAGCTCGTGTGCGACATCCGAGGTCAGGCGCTTTTCGTGCTTCATGTCCTTCTCGAGCGAGGTGGCCATCTCGTCAAAGGTCTCACCCAGCTGATCGATTTCGTCATCGCCGCGCAAGCCCGTGCGAGCGGACAGATCACCATCGCGAATCTGCTTGGCCGTGCTGGTAATACGATGAATCGGCTTGGTGAGCATGCGCGACATAAGCGATCCGATGACGACCGAGATGCAGACCGCAACAACCGCGGCAAGGGCCATGGCGTTAAAGGTCTTCTCCCTAAACGCAGAATCTGCCTTGGTGAGTAGGGCATCGGATCCGATGGCCCATAGCTTTACCTGTCCGACATGCTCGCCGGAAGACGTTATGATTTCGACGTTGGCAACGCTATCGGAGTCGGTGGGCGCCGACGAGACCGGGCTATGCGAGGCCTTTTTACCGCTCGAGCTGCTAGACGTCGATTCGCTCTCGCGCACGTCGGCGGTCGCACTTGCCGAAGGCCATGAGTCGTCATAGACGACAACACCCTTTTTGTTGACGACCTGCATGCCCAGATCGTCGGACACCAAACTCGATGTCGCAACCGTGCGCAGCTCGCCCGCCGTCCAATTACCGTTTTCCTCATACGACGTCGCAAGCTTTTCGGCGGCGGAATTGGCGATCTCAACGATATTGGAACGCGTGTAATCCGAAAAGACGGTACCCCACACAACGGAGACAACGCCCACCAGCACCAATACCGTCATGAGCGACGTCAGGGCAAAAGCCAGGGCCATACGCGAGGGATAGCTCATCGTTGGCCGTGAATCGGAACGAGGCGTGTTCCAACTTGCCTTGGAACCCGCCTCGTTCTCCTGCTTGTGCTTTTGTCCGATTTCAAAGCGCGCAGGTGTCATATGTGATTTCCCTATTTCTCGTCCGACTTATCGGTCTTGGCCGGAGCCTCAAAGCGATAGCCGACGCCGTGGACGGTGTAGAGCCACTTAGGCTTCTTGGGATCATCGCCCAGCTTGGCGCGAAGGTTCTTCACGTGGCTGTCGATGGTGCGCTCATAGCCCTCAAAGTCGTAGCCGAGAACCTTCTCGACCAGCTCCATACGGTTGTAGACACGACCGGGATGGCGAGCAAGCGTGGTGAGCAGCTTAAACTCGGAAGCAGTCAGGTCCACTTCCTTGTTCTCGACCAAGATCTTGTGGCCCGAGATATCGATGACCAAATCGCCAAAGTCGAGTACCTCAACGGCAGGCTCGTCGGCCTGGTGGGCACGACGGAACAGGGCGCGGACGCGGGCGACGAGCTCGCGCGGAGAGAACGGCTTAATCAGGTAGTCGTCGGCACCAAGCTCAAGGCCGATAATGCGGTCCTCGATCTCGCCCTTGGCGGTAAGCATGATAATAGGCACATCCGAGGTATCACGGATAGTGCGGCAAACGCGCTCGCCGGGAATCTTGGGGAGCATAAGGTCGAGCACAACCAGGTCGAACTGGTGCTTCTCGAACTCCTCGATCGCAGACTGGCCGTCGCCGACGCCAACAACCCAGTAGCCCTCGCGCTCGAGATAGGCAGCGACGGCGTCACGGATTGCCTTTTCGTCCTCGACCAGCAGAATCTTTTTTGCATCTGAAGCCATAACACGGCCCCCCTGTCTCAATTAGCTAAGAACAAGCCCATTTTAACGCACCTATGCCCACCGGGTATCGCATGGGCGCGACAGCTCGGCGGGCGGTACTCATAGTCACAACGCGTTTATTCCCCTGTCGACGCCTTTTTAACCCCTCGGAGACTAAAGAGAGAACAGGCGAGCGGTAACCGTCTCGGGAATTCCCTGGCTGTTACGCACCGTTGCGTACGTTAAGAACGAGTTCGATTTACCCGCCGTAGCAGGATAATCGCCATACTCCAAGGCTCGGTCGGGCGACAGAAGCGAGCCGTAGGTCTTAGCCGAAGTGTCAATCAAAAAATGCGACGCCTGAACTTTGACCAGGTATTTATTTTTCCTTCCCGCAGCGCACGCGAGCGGCTCACGCGAAAGGAAGAGGTACGGCCCACCCTCGTTACCGATATAGGTGCCCATATTGCCCAGGCTACCCACACCGCTATACGTCGCCTCAATGGAGAACACGAAGGTGTCGCCCATATACACGGCCTCGAAAGGCGAAACCGACGAAGGAAGCACCAGCTGAGCTCGCTTCGTGTTGTTGCCGTCAGTCAGGTCGATCGCCGTCATACCGTAATAGACGCCCTCATCATTGTGCACGCGGGGCGAGATGGTCAGGATGCCGTCGCTCACACGCGGAGCGGATGCGAAACGGCCCGTCGACTTCCAAATAGTCTCAGGCTTGGACTCGCTGGGCGACTGACGGTAGCAGTACGAATCGTCACTCGTCTTGGTGCCGCCGGACGAAGGCATCTTATACCAGATGACCGACGACCCATACGCTGTGAAGAGCGGCGGATCGTAGTTTTCGCCACCGCGGTCGAGCTCGACAGCGTTGCCGGTAAGGGAGGAGCCTGCAAGGTTTTGCGCATAGAGTTTCCAAGACGCATTGGCAAAGTTCATCTCGACCCACGCGAACACGCCATCACCCGCGCGGACGTCGTAAAACGCATAACCGGTTCCCTCAATGGGATCCTCGATGAGTGTGGTAAGCGAGCCGTCGCCCAGGTTGAGCACACCAAGCGTATTGGCATGCAGGGCAGAAGCAGGCGCCATCATCGCCGCGGCGTAATCGCCGTCGCAGTAGTACAGCAGCGTACCCAAGGGCAATGTCCATGAAGCCGTGGGCTCAAGATCGATATCGACGGCCTCATACTCATCCGTAATCGAGACAATCTTTGAGTCGTCTTTGATAACCTGCGGCTCGCCGGCGGCGTCGTCGCTGGTACCCGTTTTCTTTGAGCATCCGGCAAACACCGTGGCAGCGCCCGCGGCAGCCCCTCCGAGCACAAAGCCGCGGCGCGATATTCCGTTCTTGATCTGGTCGGCGATACTCATTAGGCGATCTCGGCGCGAGCGGCCTCGATAGCGCGCGTGAGCTGATCGGCGCAAGAAGTCTTTTTCATACCGCAGGTATTACCAGCGAGAACCTCGATGACGCGATCGGCAGGAGCACCCTCGACCAGCTTAGAGATAGCCTTGAGATTGCCGTTGCAGCCACCGGTAAACTCGACGCCCACCACCTTGTTGCCGTCATCAGAAAGATCAAGGTGGATATTGCGAGTGCATACGCCCTGAGGCTTGTAATCAAAACTAATCATTGCGTTCCCCTCTCGTAAAGCAATTTCAGACGTCTATTATCCCCGCCTGGGCCGACTTATTATCGCAAGCACCGATTCAACATCCTACGATGCATGGACTCGCGGGGGCAAGATTAGCAGTCCGCACCCTGTGCGTGGACCGTGCGCTTCTCCCGATACATATTGTGGTCGGCGACACGATATACATCGGCCAGCGTATTTCCAGCCGTCTCGACGGTCGCCACGCCAATCGATGCGCTGACCGTCAGGGCCTCATCGCTTACCGCGGCAAGACCGAGACGAAGATCCTGTTCCAGCCCGAGCGCAGACTCGTTGTCAGTATGGGGGCAAACCAGCAAAAACTCGTCGCCGCCAAGGCGCATCGGCAGATAATCCGCACCAGCCACCCGCCGCAGCACGGACGCCGTCCGTCGCAGCAGTTCATCCCCCATCTCGTGACCATAGATGTCGTTGGTCCGCTTGAGATAATTGCAGTCCAACATAATCACGCTCACGGGCAAGTCCTCGTTTACCAGGCTATCTCCGCGCGATTCAAGATAGTTGCGGTTGCGAAGCCCCGTCAGTTTGTCTTGATATGACAGCTCCTCGGCATGCTTGACCATCGATATGTTGTGCGTCGCCACGACGACCGACTCCAGCCGGCCTTGCTCATCGCGATGCTGGGGACAACCTGTAGCGAGTACCAAGCGCCTCGACAATCTCGCACCTCGGCAGCCAAGTACGGTACGCCCTCCATACGTTCACGAAGCGAACTTACATCTACGAGGCCCACAACCGCTTCGCGGCTTTCGGGGCTCACGATATCCCGGCAGACCGTGTCCATAAAGTCATATGCCTCGCTGTGCTCGGCAAATATTTTCGCTATCGCCGGCGACATATTGATCCCCTCGATCTCGAGGGTGTCGAGATGCAAAAGGAAGGTCGAATCGTAGATGGCGCTTATGGCATTGATAATGCCGAGCTGTTTATCCTTTTCGACCAAATTGCGGTGGTCAACGATATTTCGAGCCAACAGCACCACGACCCAAAACGCAAGACACACCAAGACGCCGACGGCGACAAATGAAATCCTGTCAGACATGACCTCAGATTTGGGATATAGCGCAAACAGGCGGTAGTCCTTATATGCCGCACGCACGGCATACCATTCGTCTCCTCGATATTCGATGCGCGTCAGGCCGTCGTCTTTCCACTCAACTCCTACGCTGGTGAGGAGTCGGGCGAGCGACACGTCAGCATCGGCACTGTTGGATGAGACAATCTCCGCATCCTCCATAACAAGCACCGTGGGACCCTGGTGGAAGGTACTGTTCGAAAGCACGTCGGCTATGGCATATGAATAGTCGTCCGCCGTATCGGAAACAAGTGAGCGGTATGCCAGGGCAACGCCGTCGCCATACGGAACAGCACAGACGGCAAAAACGACACCACGGCGCTCATCGACAGTTGAGTAGGTCACTTTGGAACCTTGATACATCGATGCGACCGGCGAACAGGCCAACTCATCTCGCCACAACATGAGCGGATCGCGACCATCGATGTCGTAGTGGGCAGCCATATGGCCATCGGAGTCCATGACCATCAGCCCCGAAAGGTTCTCGGCATGGACAAATTGCTCGATAAGATCGTCGTTAACCTCAACGCGATCAGAGGACAGGAACGTCGCAAACGATTCGACCGCGGCGAGCAAATCGTGCGTCGCCTCGGTTTTTCTCCCCTGTTCGTAGCGGTCATATTTTTCGCAAGCGTTCTCCAAAAACACCATGGTTTCTTGGCCAAACCCAAGCGTTTTTTCGAGGCAGCGATGGGTTCCAACCGTATACAACAGGCCTAACAAGACGGCGCTGACAATAACGCTGGCAGCTATGACGTTCAGAGTCTTTCGACTCAAGCGGTGCTCATCAGTTGTCATGAATTTCCTCCTTGCCCGCCCGTCGTCGCTCCTGTCTTGTAATTGCCCACAATACGGTCAATCGTGCCATCTCGATCCATGTCGAACAGCGCGGTATTGAGATCCTTTACGACCGATCCTTCATAGCTGTCATCAAACGCGACGCCCAGGTCAACCGTCATAACATTGTCGGCAAACACACGGTAAACGCCGGGATACTGAGCAACGAGTCGGTCAAGCGACTGGACATCCGCCATCCAGCAGTCAACGTACCCTTTGACTAGAGCGGCTTTGCAGAGTTCGGCAGAGCCATATGATTTGATTTGAACGTCCGACGAGACCCCCAGATCCCCCGCAAGCAATCGGCGTTCACTCACCGAACCCGCAATCACCGCAATGGTCTTACTTCCATCGAGATGTGCCAAGGACTTGATGCCACTCGTTTTCTTGGCGGCAACCGAGACCGTCACGGTTAGATACGGCTCGGTCCAGTAATACTTATCCTCGCGATAACAGGGAGAATAGTCACACCACAGGCAATCGATATCACCGTTTTTGAGCAGCCGGTCGCGATCGTTCCAGTCAATATCGACAAACTGTGGCTTGAGCCCCGCACGCTTGCAGGCCTCGCGGGCGATGTCGATATCGATACCGGCGTAATCGCCCGTGGTATCGACATACACATAGGGGTCGTTATCCGTAACGCCGATTTTGAGCACCGGGAGATCTCTATCGGCTTCATTCGAGGAGGAAGAACTGCTTCGAACGGTATACGTCAGGGTGCCCGCACAGACGGCAACAAGGAGTATGAGCGTAAACGAGACGATGGTGGCCCGCTTGATGCGTCTGGGCACGTGCCCCCTTTCATCGAAACAGCAGTCGGAGTTCATTTTATTACCCGGGCGCATATGCGACAGTAAAAAAGCGCCTCGCCCAAGACGGGCAAGGCGCCAAAGGTTGAAATGCATCCGCAAGCGGTCGAATTAGGTTAACCCTACTCGAAGCTCAGCTGCTCCAGGCGATCGAAGACCGTATCGATGCGGGTGAGGAAGTCCCACGGATCAAAAATCTCGTCGAGCTTCTCCTGGCTGACGGTGCAGCGCGGATCGGCCTCGAGACGCTCCTTAAAGGTGGGGCCAGAGACACAATCCTGCACCTCGTGCCAGGTGGCCATGGCGTTCTCCTGCACAATGGCGTACGCATCCTCGCGGGTGATACCCGTATCGACGAGGGCAAGCAGGACCTTGGAGGAGAAGATGAGGCCGCGGGTCTTGTTGAGATTGGCCATCATGCGGGCCGGATACAGCTGCAGGCCGTCGATAACGCGAATGAGGCACTGGAACATATGGTCAAGCGCGATGAAGCTATCGGCCTGGGCGACACGCTCGGCGGAAGAGTGCGAAATGTCGCGCTCGTGCCACAGGGCGACGTTGTCGAAGGCGACCTGGGCGTTGGACTTCACGACGCGCGACAGACCGCAGACCTTCTCCATGGTGATGGGGTTGCGCTTGTGCGGCATGGCGGAGCTGCCCTTTTGGCCCTTGCGGAAGGGCTCCTCGGCCTCGAGTGTATCGGTCTTCTGCAGGTTGCGGACCTCGGTCGCGATGCGCTCGCAGGTGGCCGCTGTAGTGGCAAGCACGCCGGCAAGATAGGCGTGGTGATCGCGGCTGATGACCTGCGTGGACAGCGGGTCGTGAACCAGACCCAGGTGCTCACAGACGTACTCCTCGACGAACGGCTCGATGGAGCTGTAGGTGCCGACGGCACCGGAGATGGCACCGAAGGCAACGTTCTTGCGAGCATCCTCAAGACGATCAAGGTCGCGCTTGAGTTCCCATGCCCAAGAGCCAAACTTCATGCCGAAGGTCATCGGCTCAGCATGGATGCCATGGGTGCGTCCGGCGCAGAGCGTATTGCGCTCCTCGAAGGCGCGGCGCTTGCAGATCACGCCGAGCTTCTTGACGTCCTCGATAATCAGGTCACACGCCTGAGTAAGCTGATAGCACAGAGCAGTATCACCCAGGTCGGAGCTGGTCATACCGTAGTGAACCCAGCGACTAGGCTTGGGCTCGCCCTCGGGAACATCGGCGTCGATATATTCCTTCATGTTGGTCAGGAAGGCGATGACATCGTGGCGCGTGACCTCCTCGATCTCATCGACCTTCGCCTTCTCAAAGTTGGCATGGTCGCGGATCCACTGGGCTTCGTCTTTAGAAATGCCGATCTTGCCGAGCTCCGCCTGGGCCTCGCAGGCCAGAACCTCGATCTCCTGCCAAATGGCATACTTGTTCTCGAGGGAGAAGATATGTCCCATCTCCGGGCGGGTATAGCGATCGATCATAGCGGCTCCTTTTTGGTTATTGGCACGTTGGTCGTAACTTAACCATTGTACCGTGCGCGGGTGCGAGTATGGGCAGCAGGCATTAACCTAACATTTTGCCGCAAGAGCAGCCATGAGGACGTCCGCGTATTTGCGAAGCAAATACGCGCCGGCTGCGGCGACACACCCGGACCTACGCCCATGCGCGGGCAAAATGGGTTGAATCCGACGCTCCCGAGATCTCCCGTGCTCGGTGGAGCGGGCAACGGGACATCCGCGTATTTGCTTCGCAAATCCGCACCGGCTTCAGGCGGCATGTCCCGGTCCGGGGAAGCGGCGTTAACGTCGGTTGAATCCGCTTTTCCCAAAATCCGCCCTGGTCGATGGAGCGGGCAACGGGACATCCG
The DNA here is from genome assembly GCA_900548255.1 of uncultured Collinsella sp. GTDB lineage: Bacteria > Actinomycetota > Coriobacteriia > Coriobacteriales > Coriobacteriaceae > Collinsella. Next base: position 11,585 of record URKH01000067.1, read on the forward strand.
CGTATTTGCTTCGCAAATCCGCACCGGCTTCAGGCGCCTTCCGGCGCCTTCGCCTGCTCGCTACAAACGCTTCGCGTTTGCTTTACGCTCGCACCCTGGCGGGTTCGAGTCCCGGCGCTTTATTGAAAAAAGCACGGC
>URKH01000068.1 GCA_900548255.1 uncultured Collinsella sp.
GACTACTTTACAGCTCCAGCGCGTCTGCGACTTCGGCAGCGCAGGCCAGGGCATCGGCCATGGCGTTCACCACGAGCGAGCTGCCGTTGCGGGCATCACCCGCCACATACACCGGCGCGGCATCCGCGGCGACACCCTCCGTGCGAGCCGCGAGGTGCGAGCCCTCGGCAGCCATCACCGGCAGCGGACGACCAGCGGTGGCAACAGACACGCCAACGGCGTTGAACACACCGTGCTCCGGGCCCGTAAAGCCGCAGGCGATGAGCACCAGCTGCGCCGGCACCTCGTGCTCGGAACCCGCGATGCGCTCGGGCTTTCCCGCCGACCAGTCCAGATCGACCACGCGCAGACCCGCAGCCGCGCCCTTCTTGTCCAGCAGCACCTCGAGGGTATCCACGCCCCAGGCACGCATCTCGCCGCCCATGGCGGCAATGGCCTCCTGCTGGCCGTAGTCGGTCTTCTTTACATTGGGCCACTGCGGCCAAGGGTTGCTCGCCGCACGCTTATCGGGCGCAGCCGGCAAGAACTCAAACTGGCGCACGCTGCGCGCACCCTGGCGCACCGCGGTACCTACGCAGTCGTTGCCCGTATCGCCACCGCCAATGACCACGACGTCCAAGCCGCGCGCGTTCACCGCGGGCTCGCCGCCGTCGAGCACCGAGACGGTCGAAGCCGTCAGGTAGTCCACGGCATACACCACGCCGGGAGCATCCACGTTCGCAGCCGAAAGCCCACGCGGAGCGCGGGCACCAGCAGCCACCACGACGGCGTCAAAGCCATTGAGCTTGGCCGCCACCGCAGGGTCATTCACATCAGCACCCAGCTCAAACACAATACCCAGCTCGCGCATAAGTGCCACGCGACGCTCGACCACGGACTTCTCGAGCTTCATGTTGGGAATGCCGTACATGAGCAGACCGCCCGGGCGGTCGTCGCGCTCAAACACCGTCACGCGGGCGCCGCGACGCGCAAGCTCCCATGCAGCCACCAGACCAGCCGGTCCAGAACCAACCACGGCAACCGTGGGTGCGCCCTCCCCTGCCGGCTCAAAGCGACGCGGACCGCCGTTGGCCCACTCATGGTCGCTGATCGCACGCTCGTTGTCGTGAATCGTCGTGGGCTGGCCGTCGACCGAGCCCAGGTTGCACGCGGCCTCGCACAGTGCCGGGCACACGCGACTCGTAAACTCAGGCATGGGCGAGGTGAGCGACAGACGCTCGGCAGCCTCGTCCCAGCGGCCGCGGTACACCAGCTCGTTCCACTCGGGAATCAGGTTGTGCAGCGGGCAACCACTCGGACGCGCCTTGCCAAAGCTCTCACCCATCTGGCAAAATGCCACGCCGCACATCATGCAGCGGCTCGCCTGGGCGCGGCGCGCGTCGTCGTCGAGCTCCACGTACAGCGGGTCGAAATCGTGACTGCGCTCCTCCACGGGACGAAGCTCGTGGGCCACGCGATCGATATCAAGAAAAGCACCGGGCTTACCCATGGCACTTACGCCTCCTTTTTGGTCGAAGCAGCAGGGCTGGCAACCACGGGCGCAGTGCCCGCCGCACCACCCGCGACATCAAAGCGAGTGACATCCGCGGCACTCGCGCGACCGGTCACGATGTCAAACGCCAACTCCTCGGCCTGCGCATGCGTCTTGCCGGCAGCCTCGCCCGCGGCGACAATCGCCAGCACGCGCTCGTACTCGGTCGGAATGACCTTCACAAAGTGCTTGCTCATCGAGTCGAAGCTATAGAGCAGCTTAATGCCGCGCGGGCTCTGCGTCGCGTCCACGTGCTCCTGGATGAGTTCTCGAATCTGCACCAGCTCGCCGGCCGTCGGGGCCTTGAGCTCAACGCTCTCGTGGTTCACACGGGCATCGAGCGTGCCGTACTGGTCAAAGACATAGGCCACGCCACCCGTCATGCCGGCGGCGAAGTTCTGCCCGACCTCGCCCAGGACGAGCGCCAGACCACCCGTCATGTACTCGCAGCCATGGTTGCCGCAGCCCTCGACCACCACGGTGGCGCCGGAGTTGCGCACACCAAAGCGCTGGCCGGCAAGACCGTTAATGAAGCCGCGGCCGCTCGTGGCACCAAAGAACGCAACGTTGCCCACGATGATGTTCTCGTCGAACTTGTAGGTCGCATGCGGGTTGGGGCGCACCGACACCTCGCCGCCCGAAAGGCCCTTGCCAAAGTAGTCGTTGGCATCGCCGCACACGTTGAGCGTAATGCCGCGCGGCAAGAAGGCGCCAAAGCTCTGACCGGCCGAACCATCGCAATCGATGGTGATGGAGCCGGCGGGCAGGCCCTCGGGATGCGCCTTGGTCACCGCGTTGCCCAGGATGGTGCCCACGCAGCGGTTGACGTTGGCGATATCGGCGCGGAAGCGAATCGGACGCAGGTGCGCACGGGCATCGGCCGTATAGGGCACAAACAACGTGGAGTCGAGCGTCTTGTCGAGCTCACTGTCCGCGGCCATCTGCGGCAGGAAGTGGAGACCGTCGGCACCCGGGATATGAGCACCAAACTCGCAGGTCGCGCTTGCCAGCACGGGCGACAGATCGAGCAGGTTGGCCTTGTGATTGCCCGGGACCTCGATCTGGCGCAAGCACTCGGGATGGCCGACCATCTCGTCGACGGTGCGGAAGCCCAGGCGTGCCATAACCTCGCGCAGCTGCTCGGCAACAAAGAGCATAAAGTGCTCGACGTGCTCGGGCTTGCCGCGGAAGCCGCGACGCAGGCGGCAGTTTTGCGTAGCGATGCCGGCCGGGCAGGTGTCCTGCTGGCAGTCGCGCTGCATGAGGCAGCCCATCGAGATGAGCGGCATGGTCGCAAAGCCAAACTCCTCGGCGCCCAGCAGGCAGGCGACGGCAACATCGGTGCCGTCCATGAGCTTGCCGTCGGCCTCGAGCACCACGCGCGAGCGCAGGCCGTTTTGCAGCAGCGTCTGCTGGGCCTCAGCAAGGCCAAGCTCCAGCGGCAGACCGGCGTGCCAGATCGAATCGCGAGCAGCGGCACCCGAGCCGCCATTGTGGCCGCTGATCAAGATCTTGTCGGCAGCGCCCTTGGCCACACCGGTGGCGATGGTGCCGACGCCGGCCTCGCTGACCAGCTTGACCGACACGCGTGCGCCAGGGTTGGCGTTCTTAAGGTCAAAGATGAGCTCGGCCAGGTCTTCGATGGAGTAGATGTCGTGATGCGGCGGAGGCGAGATCAGGCCGATGCCGGGCGTGGACTGACGGACCTCGGCAATCCAGGGGTAGACCTTCTTGCCGGGCAGGTGGCCACCCTCGCCGGGCTTGGCGCCCTGGGCCATCTTGATCTGAATCTCGAAGGCGCTGCACAGGTAGCGGCTCGTCACGCCAAAGCGCGCACTTGCCACCTGCTTGATCGCGGAGTTCCTGGAATCACCGTTAGCCAGCGGGGTCTCGCGACGCGGATCCTCACCGCCCTCGCCGGAGTTGGAACGGCCGTGCAGGCGGTTCATGGCGATGGCCATGCACTCGTGTGCTTCCTTGCTGATGGAGCCGTACGACATGGCGCCGGTGTTAAAGCGGCGGACGATGTTGAGCGCGGGCTCGACCTCGTCGAGCGAAACCGGCGTGCGGCCGCTGGCATCAAAGTCGAGCAAGTCGCGCAGACGCACGGCACGGCCGGTGCGGTGCAGGCGGGCGCTGTACTCCTTAAAGGTGTCGTAGCTGTCCTCACGGCAGGCGGTCTGCAGCAGGTAGACGGCCTGGGGGTCGATGAGGTGTTCCTCGCCGCCGAGCGGGCGCCACTTGGTCAGGCCCAGCGTGGGCAGCTGATCGGGAGCCGGGCTTTTAAGGATAGCGAGCGCGGCGTCGTAGCGCTCGTTTTGCTCGCGCTCAACGTCCTCGACACCCATACCGCCCACACGGCTCACCGTGCCGGCGAAGTACGCGTTGACGAACTCCGGAGTAAAGCCGACGGCCTCGAAGATCTGCGCCGAATGGTAGCTCTGCACCGTAGAGATGCCCATCTTGGACATGATGGAGACGATGCCGGCGGTCGCAGCCTTGTTGTAGTTGGCGATGCCCTGCTCGGCCGTCACGTCCAGGTCGCCGTGTGCCGCCAGATCGCGGATGCACGCATGCGCGTTATACGGATAGATGCCGCTCGCGGAGTAGCCCACCAGCGCCGCAAAGTCGTGCGGGGACACGGCGTCGCCGCACTCCACCACGATATCGGCAAAGGTGCGCACGCCGGCACGGATCAGATGGTTGTGCACGCAACCCACGGCGAGCAGCGACGGCACGGGGACCTCGCCCGCAGCGGCGCGATCGCTCAGCACCACGATGTTCACGCCATCGCGCACCGCAGCCTCAACGTCCTCTGCAAGCTGCTTGAGCGCAGCCTGCAGCGCGCCCTCGCCGGCATTGCGGCGGTACACGGCACGGAAACGGCGGGTCTTAAAGCCCACGCGGTCGATGGCGCAAATGCGGTCAAACTCCTCCTTGCTCAGCAGCGGTCGCTCCAAGCGAACCAGCTGGCAGGCCGTACGGGAGTCCTCGAGCAGGTTACCGTGATTGCCCAGGTAGAGCGTGGTCGAGGTGACCATATGCTCGCGCAGGGCGTCGATCGGCGGGTTCGTGACCTGGGCAAACAGCTGATAGAAGTAGTCAAAGAACGAGCGCGTCTTCTTGGACAGGCAGGCCAGCGGCGCATCGATGCCCATCGAGGCGAGCGGTGCCTTGCCCTGCTGGGCCATGGGACGCACGACCTCGTCGACGTCATCCCAGTGGTAGCCGAGCTTGGCCATACGCACGGCGGCGGGCACCTCGGCGTCCTCGGCGGGCGTTGCCGCGGCAGGCCTATCGAGCGCGTCGACGGTCAGCGTCTCCTCGGCAATCCAATCACGGTAGGGCTTTTCCTTAGCGTAACGGGCGCGCAGCTCATCGTTGTAGATGACGCGACCGCGGGCAAAGTCGACCTCGAGCATCTGGCCTGGTCCCAGGCAGCCGCTCGTCAGGATGTTCTCGGGGCTCACCTCGATGGTGCCTACCTCGCTTGCCAGCATAAAACGACCGTCGCGCGTCACATAGTAGCGGGCGGGACGCAGGCCGTTACGGTCGAGGGCGGCACCCAAGGTACGGCCGTCGGTAAAGGCGATGGCGGCCGGGCCATCCCACGGCTCCATGAGCATGGACTGGTAAGCGTCGTAGGCGCGGCGCTCCTCACTCAGGCTGTCGTTGTGGTCCCACGGCTCGGGCAGCAGCATGGACGCGGCACGCGTAAGCGGGCGACCGTTCATGACCAAGAATTCGAGCACGTTGTCCAGAATCGCGGAGTCGGAACCCTCGCGGTTGATGATGGGCATCACGCGCTCAAGATCGTGCTGCAGCACGGGGCTGTACAGGTTGGGTTCGCGGGCGCGAATCCAGTTGACGTTGCCCTTGAGGGTGTTGATCTCGCCGTTATGGATGATAAAGCGGTTGGGGTGCGCACGCTCCCAGCTGGGCGTGGTGTTGGTGGAGTAGCGCGAGTGGACGAGCGCCACGGCCGTTTTGACGGCGGCGTCGTTGAGGTCGATGAAGAAGCGGCGCATCTGTGTGGCGACGAGCATGCCCTTGTACACGATAGTGCGCGAGCTCATGGAGCACACGTAGAAGATCTTGTCGCGCAGAGCGAACTCAGCGTCGGCCTTCTTCTCGATGGTGCGGCGGCACACGTACAGGCGACGCTCAAAGGCATCGCCGGCGGGCGTGTCGTCCGGACGGCCCAGGAATGCCTGCAGGATAGTAGGCATACAGGCGCGGGCCGTCTCGCCCAGGTCGTGCGGATCGACCGGCACCTCGCGCCAAAAGAGCAGCGGCACGCCGGCCTCGGCGCAGCCTTCCTCAAACACGCGACGGGCATCCTCTACGCCCTTATCGTCCTGCGGAAAGAACAGCATGGCCACGCCATAGTCGCCCTCTGCCGGCAGAATCTGGCCGCACTTTTGAGCCTCTTTACGAAAAAAGTGATGCGGGACCTGGAACAGGATGCCAGCGCCGTCGCCGGTGTTCTTCTCGAGGCCCGTGCCACCGCGGTGCTCCAAGTTAACCAAAATGGACAGCGCGTCATCCAGAATCTGGTGATGGCGCTCGCCGTTGATATCGGCAAGCGCGCCGATGCCGCATGCATCGTGGTCGAATTCGGGGCGATAAAGGCCCTGCTGCTGAGCGGAATCTGCCTGCATCGCGATCCTCCCCTAGATATTTAGACAGTCAGTTGACTAGGCATACTAGGAGCATCGCCGGCCCGCTGTGTTTCCCGCCCGTTTCGAAACAATCGCGTAACGCACACCTTACGAGTGGACACCGCCGACCTCAAGGGCGACAACATAGGCCCCAAGTTCGGCCTGCAAACTCACCTCTTCAAACATCTCAATCTGTAACACGAAGGGCCGGTTTTGGCGGCAAACTGTTACAGATCGAGACATTCCATAGGACCATTTCTTCCTGTCTCGATCTGTAACACCTAGGCCCAATTTCCATCCCTAGTTGTTACAGATCGAGACATTTCGGCAGCCCCCCTTCACCATCCCATTCAAATAGAACAATTTTGTTAGTCTTGGTTAACTTTTAAGCTTAAAACGGGTATCCTTTGCGGCGTCAAGCAAACGGCACGCACACCGTGCCAGATCAAGGAGGCCCCTATGGCGCACCAAGCAGACCAGCAGACGATGCAACTCGTCCTTATCCGTCACGGAGAGTCCGAGTGGAACAAGCTCAACCTGTTCACCGGCTGGACCGATGTCGAGCTCACCGACACGGGCCGCGAAGAGGCGGCGGCAGGCGGCCGCGCCCTCAAAGAAGCCGGTTTCGACTTTGACGTCTGCTACACTTCGCGTCTCAAGCGCGCGATCCACACCCTCAACATCGTGCTCGGCCAAATGGATCGCGAGTGGCTGCCCGTCATCAAATCCTGGAAGCTCAACGAGCGCCACTACGGTGCGTTGCAGGGTCTCAACAAGGCCGATGCCGCCGCGGAGCACGGCGACGAACAGGTGCTCATCTGGCGCCGCTCCTTCGATGTCTGCCCGCCGGCACTCGAGCCGGACGACGCGCGCGACCCCCACACCCAGGAGCAATACCGCGACGTCGCGCCCGATCAGCTGCCCTATACCGAGTGCCTCAAGGACACGATCGCCCGCGCCTGGCCCTATTTCGAAGACGAGATTCGCCCCCAGATGCTCGCCGGCAAGCGCGTACTCATCGCCGCACACGGCAACTCCCTGCGCTCACTCGTCATGAAGCTCGAGCACCTCACGCCCGAGGAGATCCTCAAGGTCAACATCCCCACCGGCGTGCCGCTCGTCTACACCTTCGACACCGATTTCAACGTCCTCGACAAGCGCTACATCGGCGACCCGGCGACCATCGCCGCCAAGATCGACGCCGTGGCCAATCAGGGCAAAGCACACAAGTAGCCCCAACCCAAAACCGACGCGTGGCGCCGCACGGCCCAGATGCGACGTCACGCCGCCCATACACAGGAGCGCACCATGCTCAACCATCTCAAACAACACTTTGGTTCCCGGCGCACCGGCGGTCACGGAGGCCTAGACATTGCGCGGCATATCGGCCCCGGGCTGCTCGTGACCGTCGGCTTTATCGACCCGGGCAACTGGGCCTCCAATATGGCCGCGGGCTCGCAGTTTGGCTACGCGCTGCTGTGGATCGTCACGCTGTCCACGATTATGCTCATCGTGCTGCAGCACAACGCGGCTCACCTGGGTATCGCCACGGGCGCCTGCCTTGCCGAGGCCACGACACGTTACCTCCCCCGCTTCGTCGGGCGTACGGTGCTCGCCAGCGCCTATCTCGCGACCATCGCCACCGCCATGGCCGAAGTCCTGGGCGGCGCGATTGCCCTTCAAATGCTCTTTGGGCTGCCCGTGCGCGCGGGCTGCGTCATCGTGGCGGCAGTATCGATGGCGATGCTCATGACGGGCTCCTACAAGCGCGCCGAACGCTGGATCATCGCCTTCGTGGGTGTGGTGGGACTCTCGTTTTTAGCAGAGCTCGCGCTGGTCAAAGTCGACTGGCCGCAAGCAACCGCAAGCTGGATCATCCCCAGCATGCCTGCCGACTCGGCAACGATTATCGTGAGTGTCCTGGGTGCGGTCGTTATGCCACACAACCTTTTTCTGCACTCCGAGGTCATCCAATCCATGCACTTCGAAGGCCAAGGCGAGCAAGTTATCGAAGAACGTCTGCACTACGAGCTCTTCGACACGCTCTTTTCGATGGGCGTGGGCTGGGCAATCAACTCGGCCATGGTCATCCTTGCCGCAACGACCTTCTTTGCGCACGGCATGGTCGTAGACGACCTCGCCGTCGCAGCGGCCACGCTCTCCCCCATCTTGGGCCCGGCGAGCTCGACCATCTTTGCGGTAGCGCTGCTGTTCGCGGGCCTCTCGAGTAGCGTGACGGCGGGCATGGCGGCAGGCACCATCACTGCGGGCATGCTCGACGAGGAATACGACATCCACGACCGACATTCCTCGATCGGGGTGGCGGCCTGTTTCGTCGGCGCAGTGGCGGCGTGCTTGGTCGTCCCGAATCCTTTTGAGGGTCTCATTTGGAGTCAGGCACTGCTGTCGCTTCAGCTGCCGATTACGGTCTTTGTGCTCATACGACTCACCAGTTCGCCCCGCGTCATGGGCAAATACGCCAACTCGCGCCCGCTCAACGCGCTGCTCGTAGGGATCGGTGCCATCGTGACGATTCTCGATGTCGTGTTGTTGACAGGGATGTAATGGGACGGGGCACCTACCCAGGCAAACGTCTCGATCTGTAACATCTAGACCCTCTTTTGATGTCTAGATGTTACAGATCGAGATCATTCCGAAGGACAGCTCCGTTTGTCTCAATCTGTAACAAGTGGACCCAATTTCCACCGTTAGATGTTACAGATTGAGATCTTCTTCCGGACGGTTTTGGTTTGTCTCGATCTGTAACAGGAAGACCCGTTTTGAGCCGTTAGACGTTACAGATTAAGACAAAAGGTCGACCGGACTCACAACAGACAGGATCGGCCAACAGCAACCGTGATCCCTTGGGGACGGAGGAAAAGGGCCCCGGCCGAGAATTCGACCGAGGCCCTTGGACAGAGCTATGCGTTGATACAAGCCGTGTGTCTGCGAGCTACTCCTCGACGAGCTCAAACTGATCGGGACCGACGCCGCACACCGGGCACACGTAATCTTCGGGCAGCTCGGGCGTATCGACCTCAACCTCGTAACCGCAAACGGTGCACACGAACTTATACGTCTTCTTCTCCTCAGCCATGATGTTCTCCTCTCGAACGCGACTGGTGATGTACTTCATTTATCAGTATAGATTCTCAATAATATAATGCAAGTATTTTTAAAACATTTCTAGCCTTGATACGAGGACGCCTTCGGAGGCGTCTTGCCCTTCAGGACCTTATGGTAGTAATCGTAGGTGAGCGGCGTCTCGCCGCTCAAGCGCTCGGCATCCTCAACCTCGCCGATAAAGAGCAGGTGCGTGCCCACATCCACGGTGTCAATCAAACGGCAGCTAAACAGCGCCGCCGCATGCTCGGGAACATAAGGCATGCCCAGTGCGGTCTCGCGCGTCTCGTACTTGGCAAATTTGTCATAGTCGCTGCTGGTACGGAAGCCAAAGTTGCCAACGTAGAGCATATCAGCCGTCTGGTCGATCACCGTCAGTGCAAAGGCCTTGGCAGACGCGATAACGCCAGACGTAACGTTATCCTTGTTCACGGCAACCGAGATGCGTGGCGGCGCGGACGTCACCTGCACTGCTGTGTTGATGACGCAGCCGGCGCGCAGCCCGTCTGCCGCGGCGCTCACCACGTACAGGCCGCTCGGCATGGTAAAGAACGCAGTTTTGTCCATAACAATCACTCCCCTAACCCGGGATCGAACCTCATGGCTGTATGTACCCACAAAAAAGGCGCCGCCCATAACGGACGCCGCCTTTGAGGAAAATGTGTCAAAAAAGTTAGGAAGACGGGACGGGCACAGCAGGGCAGCTCCCCGCAAATTCGTTCCTAGCGATTACGCTCCTTAAGCGCGCGATCGATTTCACGCTGAACGTCACGCTTGGCCATATCCTCGCGCTTGTCGTAGAGCTTCTTGCCGCGGCCCAGACCCAGCAGCAGTTTTACGCGACCGTCGGTATTAAAGTAGAGTTCCAACGGAACCAGCGCATAACCACGGTTGCGAAGTTTGCCGTCAAGAAAGTCGATCTCCTTGCGGTGCAGCAGCAGACGACGCCGACGGTCGGGATCGCGATTCCACACGCCACCATGGCTATAAGGGTGGATATGCAGGCCGACGAGCCAGCACTCCCCGCCGCGGATCAGCGCGAAGGTATCGGTGATCTGGCAGGCGCGCTCGCGAATCGACTTGACCTCGGTGCCGCTCAGTTCAATACCGCACTCAAACGTCTCATCGATAAAGTACTCGTGATGCGCCGAGCGATTCTTGGAAATGAGCTTGCGCTCGCGCTTACTGGGCATCGCCGGCCTCCTTGACGTCGTCGGCGTTTGAGCCCGCAGCCTCGCGCTTTGCCTTGCGCTCGGCGTTAAGCTCGGCATCGCTCTCGCGCACCAGCTTAATGATCGCCGCGCATGCCTCCTCGCCCACCAGATCGCGGGCACGAACCGTCAGGCGCGTAGCCTCCTGCTTGTCGCCGTCGCTCGCAGCGTCGGTCGCACACATGATCAGGCAGATGGCGATCTCGGCCGAAGGTGAGGTCGGCACGCCCTGCAGGGCGAGCTCACCCATCACGTGGTCGTCGCTCTCATCGGCGGCATCCGGATAGGTGGTATGGATCTTATTGAGCAGGCGCGTCGTATGCGCATCATTGGGCGCCAGGCGCAGCGCCAGACGCGCGCAGCCCACGGCAGCCGAAATGTTCTCGATCTCGGGCTCCAAGAAGTACTGACCCAAGTTGGTGTAGGCGCGTGCGGCGCACTTACCGTCGCTCGCGCGCTCCAGCACCGAGAACGAGAGCGATGCCCACTCCTGCTTGTCCTCGAGCGCACGGAACAGCTCGGCCAAGTCCAAGCGATAGTTGCAGTTCATGGGATCCCAACGCACGGCCTGCATCAGGGCATTCCGAGCACTCACATAATCCTGCTGGCGGATGTAGGCAAACGCCATGTCGGAGTACAGGCGGTCAAAGGGAACCTCGACCTGCACCAGCTCGCGCGGATCCTTCTCCACGCGGCGATAGGCCAGACGCTCAAACTTACTATCGAAGCTAAAGTACTGGCGCTTCTCCTCCGTCTTGCACTCAGCGTCGATATACTCCTCGGCGAGCTCAACCAGACGCTCCAGCAGCGGCGTCGCCGTAGCCAGGTCGCCCTGCGCCAGATAGTTCTCGGCATACGTGATGTCTTCCAAGCTGATAGGCAGGTCCATGACAACTCCTCGGTCCGGGCGGCAGACTCAACGCGCGCCTTAAATATCGGTCAATACGCAAAACCCGGGTCTCTTACGAGGCCCGGGCGTTCAATTTTGGTAGCCCGTACCAGATTCGAACTGGTGATCTCCGCCTTGAGAGGGCG
>URKH01000069.1 GCA_900548255.1 uncultured Collinsella sp.
TAATACTTTCGGTTCACGCACGAATCCGCTGCCAGAGACAGCCGGTGCAAACGGGCATCGCCCGCGAGCTTAATGGGACATCCCGCCAGCCGAGGTGGTCGAGTAGATATGTCTTCTCGCCCCCGTCGCTCATGCAGCGCGGGGGCTTTCTTTTTGGACATGCCCCCGTCACGTCCTTGTGGCGGACCGTGCCCGGAAAGAATTCGAGGAGGTGTAATTCATGCCCCAGCAGTACAAAATCGACAAGGTTGCAGAGATCGAGTCCCGTATCGCCGAGAACGCCGGTCTGTTCGTCGTCTACTACAACGGTCTGACGGTTAAGCAGGCTCAGGAGCTGCGTCATCAGCTTCGCGAGTGCGGCGCCGAGATGAAGGTCTACAAGAACAACCTGGTCAAGATCGCTCTCAAGAACCAGGAGCAGCCCGAGCTCGACGAGATCCTCGCCGGCCCCGTCGCTTATGTGTTCTACGAGTCCGAGCCGGTCGAGGCCGCTAAGGCCCTTAAGGATTTCTCCGCTAAGTCCAAGGGCGTCCTTGAGATCAAGGGCGGTATCTCCGACGGCAAGGCCGTTTCCGCTGATGATGTTAAGGCTATCGCCGAGCTGCCCACCAAGGATCAGCTTCTCGGCCAGATCGCCGGTCTCATCTCCGGTTTCGCTCGCGACATCGCTGTCTGCGTCAACGGCGTTTCCTCTGGTCTCGCTCGTTCGATCCAGCAGGTCTCCGAGCAGAAGGCAGCCTAGTCGCTGTTTTCACCCGCGGCGGCAACGCCGCACCCCTGGCGCATTCGCGCCGTGTTTTAACTGATCTCCGTGCATCCGCACGGAAACCGAAAGGACTTAGAAATGGCTAAGCTTACCACCGATGAGATCATCGATGCTCTTAAGGAAATGACCCTTCTCGAGGCTTCCGAGCTCGTTAAGGCTATCGAGGACACCTTCGGCGTTTCCGCCGCTGCTCCTGCCGCTGTTGTCGCCGCTCCCGCTGCTGGCGCTGCTGAGGCCGAGGAGAAGACCGAGTTTGACGTCGTGCTCGAGGGCTTCGGCGACAACAAGATCCAGGTCATCAAGGCCGTCCGTGAGCTCACCAACCTTGGCCTGAAGGAGGCCAAGGAGGTCGTCGAGGGCGCTCCCAAGGCTGTTCTCGAGGGTGCCAAGAAGGAGGACGCCGAGGCTGCCAAGGAGAAGCTCGAGGCTGCTGGCGCTGCTGTCACCCTCAAGTAATCAGGCTTTCTCGCCAGATTTCTTTGCAGACGGGGTTCGCATTGCGAGCCCCGTCTTTTTTGTTTTTAGGTCCCTCGGTATCGGTTGCTCAAACTGCCATGTTCTGTGATTTGCGTCGTATCGGGTGTCCTGCCGTTGGGTAATAAAATTGCACCATTCGAGCAATAATTTGCGTTGACCTGCTGAAGAATTGTCCCTGCCTTGTAGCGACATATAGTTCCAGCGGTAAGATGCTTGGGTATCGCAATTTGGTCTGCGGCTGTGTGCCGCACGCATGGGGCGCTTTTGCGCCTGCGAAAGGATCTTTGAATAACATGAAGGCAATCATCCCCGCCGCCGGTCTTGGCACGCGTTTTCTGCCTGGCACCAAGTGCACGCCCAAAGAGATGCTGCCGGTGCTCGACAAGCCCGTCATTCAGTACGTCGTCGAGGAGGCGCTCGACCCCGAGGAAGTCGACGACGCCATCATCGTTACTTCTCCCGGTAAGCCCGAGCTACTGAACTACTTCCAGCCCGATCGCTCGCTCGAGAACCTGCTGCGCGAGCGCGGCAAGAACGCCTATGCCGATGCCGTCGCCCACGCTGGCGGTATGCCGGTCGACTTCCGTTATCAGTACGAGCCCAAGGGCCTCGGCCATGCTATCCGCTCTGCTGCCGACGCCGTAGCAGGGGAGAACTTCCTGGTTCTTCTGGGCGACTACGTTGTGCCTAATCGCGACATCTGCGACAAGATGCTCGCCGTTTCCAAGGAGCACGGTGGCGCTTCGGTTATCGCCGTCGCTGCTTGCTCGCCCGAGGAAGTCAGCCGCTACGGCGTTATCGCCGGTGAGCGCGTCGGTTCGCTCGAGGGTGCCGAGGACGTTGCCGATGCAGAGCCGGGCGCTGTCTGGCGTATCGGCGGTCTGGTTGAGAAGCCCGCTCCCGAGGCTGCTCCGTCCAACCTGTACATCGTCGGTCGCTACCTGCTGAGCCCGCTAGTCATGGACCTGCTGGCCGATCAGCAGGCCGGTAAGGGCGGCGAGATCCAGCTCACCGACGCCATGGCCCGTTCGCTCGACCGCGAGGCCATGTACGCCGTCGTCATCGACCCGCTGTCGGGCTACGACACCGGCACTCCCTCTGGTTGGATGGCCACTAACGCCCTCATGGCTGCAAACGACCCCCGCTTTGCCGATGCCTTCTGGGACGCCATCGACGAGCGCGGCGGATTGATGCGCAAGTAAGCCTTCGGGCACCGACATTTACGGGCGTGGACCTCGGTTCGCGCCCGTTTTTTATAAGAGCTGCGATTGCTAGCTCTCTGTTCACATAAAATATATGAACAGATGTTCGATACACATACATCTACCTGCGTGTTTTCTGTCGAAAAACTTTGCTACTCCAAAAACTCAATCGCGTCAAGGCTTTTCTTGCCCAACGGTCGGTACCTGATAAACTATTAGGTTGCGATAACTGGCGAAGCTATGCCTCGCCAACCCACCGAGCATTTCCGTGAAGGAGGAAAAACCTGGTGACCTACGCATACACTGCCACTGAGCGCAAGCGCGTCAGCTTCGGGAAAATCCCGGAGGCCATGGAGCTCCCCAACCTTATCTCTGTTCAAAGGGAATCCTTTGAGCGTTTTAAGGACGAGGGCCTTCGTGAGGCGTTCAAGGAATCCAGCCCCATCCAGAGCCAGAACCATGTTCTCGAGGTTACCTTCGGCGAGCATCAGTTCGGCGACCCCGCGCACACCGTCGAGGAGTGCCGCGAGAAGGATATGACCTATCAGGCTCCGCTTCTGACCGACGTCCGTCTCACCAACAAGGAGACCGGCGAGATCAAGGAGCAGCTCGTCTTTATGGGCGACTTCCCCATGATGACCGATCAGGGCACCTTCATCATCAACGGTACCGAGCGTATCGTCGTCTCGCAGCTCGTCCGCTCCCCGGGCGTGTACTACAGCTCCGAGATGGATTCGGGCAAGCAGATCTACAAGGCCCAGATCATCCCGTCCCGCGGTGCCTGGCTTGAGTTTGAGGTCGACAAGCGCGACCAGCTCATGGTCTCCATCGACCGTAAGCGCAAGCAGAGCGCCACGATGTTCCTGCGCGCCCTTGGCATCGCCGTCACCAACGACGACATCATCGAGCTGCTCGGCAACTCCGATGTGATCAAGCGCACCCTGGAGCGCGACACCGCCCTTACCCGCGAGGACGCCCTCATCGAGATCTACCGTCGCCTGCGCCCGGGCGAGCCTCCCACCGTGGACGCTTCCCGTAGCCTGCTCGAGGGCCTGCTCTTTAACCCGCAGCGCTACGATCTGGCCCGCGTCGGTCGTTACAAGGTCAACAAGAAACTCAACCTCACCACCGAAGAAGAGGTCACGGTGCTCACCGACGAGGATATCGTCGCGACGCTGCGCTACCTCCTGTCCCTCGCTGCCGGCGAGCAGGGCTTCAAGGTCGACGACATCGACCACTTCGGCAACCGCCGCATCCGCACCGTCGGCGAGCTCGTCGCCAACCAGTTCCGTATCGGCATGAGCCGTATGGAGCGCGTCGTCCGTGAGCGCATGAGCTCCCAGGACATCGACGAGATCACCCCGCAGTCGCTCATCAACATCCGCCCGATCGTGGCCTCCATCAAGGAGTTCTTCGGTTCCTCGCAGCTCTCGCAGTTCATGGACCAGGCGAACCCCCTGACCGGTCTGACCCACAAGCGCCGTCTGTCCGCACTCGGCCCTGGTGGTCTTGCCGGCCACAAGTCCGGCTCCAGCCGCCGCACCAACGTGCCGACGGCCGTCCGCGACGTTCACAACTCGCACTACAGCCGCATGTGCCCGATCGAGACCCCCGAAGGCCCCAACATCGGCCTGATCGGCTCGCTCGCCCTCTACGCCCGCGTCAACGAGTATGGCTTCATCGAGGCCCCGTTCCGTCGCGTCGAGAACGGCGTTGCCACCGACCAGATCGACTGGATGACCGCTGACGAGGAAGAGAAGCACGTCATCGCGCCGGCCAACACGCCGCTCGATCCCAAGACCAACGAGTTCATCACGACCGATGCCGAGGGCAAGATCGTCCGTCCGCACACCGTGATCGCCCGTACCCGCGACTTCGACGGCTCCTTCGGCGCTCCCGCCGACGTGCCTGTCGAGGACGTCGACTACATGGATGTCTCGCCGCGTCAGATGCTGTCCGTCGCAGCCACGCTGATTCCGTTCCTTGAGCACGACGACGCCAAGCGTACGCTGATGGGCGCTAACATGCAGCGTCAGGCCGTGCCGCTGGTTCACCCAGCCGCTCCCTATGTCGGTACCGGCATGGAGCGTCGCGCCGCTCTGGACTCCGGCGAGGTCACCCTGGCCAAGAACGCCGGCGAGGTCATCTTTGCCGACGCCGCCAAGATCATCGTCAAGCATGCCGGCGGCATGGACGAGTATCACCTGGCCAAGTACCTGCGCTCCAACCAGTCCACCTGCATCAACCACCGTCCGCTCGTGCGCGTCGGTGACACCGTTGAGCAGGGCGAGCCCCTGGCCGACGGTCCTTCGACCGATCACGGCGAGCTCGCACTGGGCCAGAACCTCACCGTGGCCTACATGCCGTGGGAAGGCTTTAACTACGAGGACGGTATCGTCGTGTCCGAGCGCCTGGTGGCCGAGGACCTGCTGACGACCATCAACATCACCCGTCACGAGATCGACGCCCGCGACACCAAGCTCGGCCCCGAGGAGATCACCCGCGAGATCCCGAACCTCTCCGAGGACATGCTTGCCAACCTCGACGAGGACGGCATCATCCGCATCGGCGCCGAGGTCGGCCCTGGCGACATCCTGGTCGGTAAGGTCACGCCTAAGGGCGAGAGCGCTCTGACCGCCGAGGAGCGCCTGCTGCGCGCCATCTTCGGTGCCAAGGCCCACGATGTCCGTGACACCTCCCTTAAGATGCCTCACGGCGCTTACGGCCGCGTCATCGACGTCGTCCGCTTTAGCCGCGAGAACGGCGACGACCTGGCCCCCGGCGTCAACGAGCAGGTGCGCGTCTACGTCGCCCAGCGTCGTAAGATCCAGCAGGGCGATAAGATCGCCGGCCGCCACGGCAACAAGGGTGTTATCTGTAACGTTCTGCCGGTCGAGGACATGCCCTACATGGCTGACGGTACCCCGATCGACGTTATCCTCAACCCGCTGGGCGTTCCTTCGCGTATGAACGTCGGCCAGCTGCTCGAGTGCCACCTTGGCTGGGCTGCTGCCTGCGGTTGGGATACCGAGCAGGCCGACTCCGACAAGTATGTCCCCGGTCCGTTCTTCACCGCCACGCCCGTCTTCGACGGAGCCAAGGAGGACGAGATCGCCGAGGTCATCCGTCGCGCCAACAAGAACATGCTCAACAAGGCCACCGCTGCCTTTGGCGATCACATGCGTCCCGAGTTCGTCACCCAGCTTGACGAGCGCGGCAAGACCCGTCTGTTCGACGGCCGTACCGGCGAGGAGTTCCGCGAGCCCATTACCGTGGGTACGTCCTACATCCTCAAGCTCGGCCACATGGTCGACGACAAGATCCACGCCCGTTCGACTGGCCCTTACAGCCTGGTTACCCAGCAGCCTCTGGGCGGCAAGGCCCAGTTCGGCGGCCAGCGCTTCGGCGAGATGGAAGTTTGGGCACTGTACGCTTACGGCGCTTCCAACGTCCTGCAGGAGATCCTGACCGTCAAGTCCGACGATACCGTGGGCCGCGTCAAGACCTACGAGTCCATCGTCAAGGGCGAGAACGTTCCTGTCCCGGGTATCCCCGAGTCCTTCAAGGTTCTCGTCAAGGAGATCCGCTCCCTCGCGCTGGACATCGAGCCCATGCACGATGCCGACGAGGACGCCTCCGCCCCTGTGACCGCCGAGGAGACCTCTGCTCTCGACGACCTGGCTGCGCTCGCCGGCGTTGACACCGACGTCGAGGCCGAGGATGCCGAGACCGCCGAGGCACCCGAGGCTGTCGCCGCCACGACCACTGATAAGGAGTAGTTGACTGTGGCAGATTTCGAAGCTACTGATTTTGACTCGGTAAAGATCTCCCTTGCCTCCGCCGACCAGATCCGTTCCTGGTCGCACGGTGAGGTCAAGAAGCCGGAGACCATCAATTACCGTACCCTCAAGCCCGAGAAGGACGGCCTGTTCTGCGAGAAGATCTTCGGTCCCGCCAAGGACTGGGAGTGCTCCTGCGGCAAGTACAAGGGCATCCGCTTTAAGGGCATCGTCTGCGAGCGCTGCGGCGTCGAGGTCACCTCGGCCAAGGTGCGTCGCGACCGCATGGGCCACATCGAGCTCGCCGCTCCCGTGTCCCACATCTGGTACTTCAAGAGCCCCACGAGCTTCCCGATGAGCCGTATGCTCGACATCAAGTCCAAGGACCTCGAGAAGGTTCTGTACTTTGCCAGCTACATCATCACCGAGGTTGACTACGAGGCTCGCGAGGCCGACGCTGACGACCTGCGCGAGGAGCTCGCCGCCGATCTGGAAGAGATCGATGCCGAGTGCGCCCGCCAGATCGAGTCCCTCAAGGAGCAGGGCGACCCCGAGAACTTTGACGAGTTCTCCGACGAGGAGCCGCTGACCCCCGAGGAGATCGCCTCTGGCATCGTCGACATCGAGGAAGAGTGCAAGGACGAGAAGCAGCTCCGCACGGACGCCTTCAACGCCTTCATGAAGCTCACCGAGCGCGACCTCATCTCCGATGAGCCGCTGTTCCGCGAGATGACCCGCTACTACTCCATGTACTTCAAGGGTGGCATGGGTGCCGAGGCCGTCCGCGACCTGCTCGCTGCCATCGACCTTCCTTCCGAGGCCGAGAAGCTCAAGGCCATCATTGCCGACGAGGATTCCCAGAAGCAGAAGCGCGAGAAGGCCGTCAAGCGCCTCGAGGTCGTTGACGCCTTCCTGAAGGGTGGCAACAGCCCCGCGAACATGATCCTGGATGTCATCCCGGTCATTCCGCCCGATCTGCGCCCGATGGTCCAGCTCGACGGCGGTCGCTTTGCCGCGTCCGACCTCAACGACCTGTATCGTCGCGTGATCAACCGTAACAACCGACTCAAGCGCCTGCTCGACCTGGACGCCCCTGCGATCATCGTGAACAACGAGAAGCGCATGCTCCAGGAGTCCGTGGACGCCCTGTTCGACAACGGCCGTCGTGGTCGCCCGGTCTCTGGCCGTGGCGGTCGCCCGCTCAAGTCGCTCGCCGAGGCCCTCAAGGGCAAGCAGGGTCGTTTCCGTCAGAACCTGCTGGGCAAGCGTGTCGACTACTCCGGCCGTTCGGTAATCGTTACCGACCCCAAGTTGCTGCTGCACCAGTGCGGTCTGCCCAAGACCATGGCGCTGGAGCTCTTCAAGCCCTTCGTCATGAAGCGCCTGGTCGAGCTCGGCAAGGTCGAGAACATCAAGGGCGCCAAGCGCGCTATCGACCGCGGTGCCACCTTTGTGTGGGATATCCTCGAAGAGGTCATCGACGGCCGCGTCGTGCTGCTCAACCGTGCACCGACCCTGCACCGTCTGTCCATCCAGGCCTTTGAGCCGGTGCTGGTCGAGGGCAAGGCTATCCACCTGCATCCGCTGGTCTGCTCGCCCTTCAACGCCGACTTCGACGGCGACCAGATGTCTGTCCATGTGCCGCTGTCCAGCCAGGCTCAGGCCGAGGCTCGCGTGCTTATGCTCTCTGCGAACAACCTGCGCTCGCCGGCATCCGGCAAGCCGGTTAACATCCCCTCGCAGGACATGATCATCGGTGTGTACTACCTGACCCAGGTCCGCGACGGTCTGCCGGGCGAGAACCACGTGTTCGCCAGCTTCGACGACGCGCTGCACGCCTATGACTGCCGCTCCGAGGTCGACATGCAGGCCAAGATTCAGGTCCGCGTGTCCGCTGCCGACGCCAATGTCATCAACGAGGACGGCACCCGTATCTTCCGCGTCAAGAACGGCAAGAACGAGTTTGTCGACTACGACGTCACCGGCAACAAGACCGCGCGCTTCGAGACCTCTATCGGCCGCATCATCTTCAACCGCCAGTGCCTGCCCGAAGACTACGAGTTCATGAACTACAAGATGGTCAAGGGCGACGTGGCCAAGCTGGTTGCGGACTGCTGCGATCGCTATCCCGAGGCCAAGGTCGGCCCGATCCTCGACGCCATCAAGTACTCCGGCTTCCACTACGCTACCCGCGCCGGTCTCACCATCTCGGTGTGGGACGCTCTCATCCCTGCCGAGAAGCAGGAGCTGCTCGATCGCGCCCAGGCCAACGTCGACCAGATCAACGAGTACTTCGAGGAGGGCTTCATCAACGAGACGGAGCGCCACATCGAAGTCGTTAACGAGTGGACCGCTTGTACCGATAAGGTTGCAGCGCTCATGCTCGACTTGTTCGACGAGGAGAACCCGCTCTACATGATGGCCGACTCCGGCGCCCGTGGTTCTAAGACCCAGCTGCGTCAGCTCGGCGGCATGCGTGGCCTGATGGCAGACATGTCCGGCGAGACGATCGACCTTCCCATTAAGGCGAACTTCCGCGAGGGCCTGCTGCCGCTCGAGTACTTCATTTCGACCTACGGCGCCCGTAAGGGCCTGGTCGATACCGCATCCCACACCTCAGACTCTGGTTACCTGACCCGTCGTCTGGTCGACGTGGCCCAGGACGTCATCGTCCGCGAGGAGGACTGCGGTACGCACGAGGGCGTCACCTACAACCTCATCATCCCCGGCACCACCGACCTCAACACCGACCTCGTCGGCCGTTGCTTCATTGAGGACGTCGTGGCTCCCGATGGCACCGTGCTTTTTGAGCAGGACGGCTACATCGAGAAGGTCGCCGACATCCAGAAGATGGTCGATGCCGGCCTTAAGAAGGTCAAGCTTCGCGCGCTGCTCACCTGCCGCTCCAAGTACGGCGTGTGCCAGAAGTGCTACGGCTGGGATCTTTCCACCCGTCGTCCGGTCGCCATCGGTACCGCGGTCGGCATTATTGCCGCCCAGTCCATCGGCGAGCCCGGTACGCAGCTTACGATGCGTACCATTCACTCCGGCGGCGTCGCTGGCGTCGACGATATTACGCAGGGTCTGCCTACGGTCAGCCGTATGTTCGATATCGTCGGCAACGTCAACGAGAAGATCCTGGGTCGCGAGGCCGAGCTGGCTCCGTACTCTGGTCACCTCTCGATTAAGCCCGAGAAGTCCGAGTACGTGCTGACGCTCACCGACTCCGAGGATCACACCCGTGTCCTCGACGAGCGTCGTGTCCCCGCTTCGGTGCGCTTCATGCCCGAGATCGAGGACGGCTGCGAGGTTCGCGCTGGCGACCAGATCACCAAGGGCTTCGTTAACTTCCGCAACCTGCGCAAGCTGACCGACATCGAGTCGACGATGCACACCTTCGTCGAGAGCGTCAAGGACGTCTACACCAGCCAGGGCGTCGACCTGAACGACAAGCACATCGAGGTGCTCGCACGCCAGATGCTGCGTCGCGTTCAGATCACCAACCCCGGCGACTCCAAGTACCTGCTTGGTCAGTACGTCGACCGCTACGAGTTTGCCGACGAGGTCGAGCGCGTTGCCCGTCTGGGCGGTCAGGCTCCCGTGGCCGAGCCCGTCATCCTGGGTACGCTCAAGGTCGCGTCCAACATCGACTCCTGGCTGTCGAGCGCTTCGTTCATTCGTACCGCTGGCGTCCTTACCGAGGCTGCCATCGAGGGCAAGGTCGACCACCTGCTCGACCTTAAGTCCAACGTCATCGTCGGTAAGAAGATCCCGGCTGGTACCGGCCTCAAGCCGTACGCCAACGCCAAGCTGACGTATCGCACGGCCGACGGCTACGTGGACATCGACGGCCCGGCTTCGCCCAACGCCAAGTCGCTGCCCGAGTGGGCTCCTGTGGAGCTCAAGGACCTGGACGAGCAGCTCCCGCAGCAGCTCGACTGGGCCGGCTACGACGAGTTCGGTGGTGCTGACGGTTCGTTCACCCGCAACGGCCACACCATCTCCGCCGAGAAGGCTCGTCTGTACCTGTTCGACGATCTGGGCGTGTCGCAGCGCTGGACCAACAAGTTCAGCGAGGTTGGCATCGAGACGGTCGGCGACCTGGTTGGCAAGTCCGAGGAGGATCTGCTGCGCATCGATGGCATCGGCGCCAAGGCGATCGAGGAGCTCCGTGACGGCCTGGAGGCCCACGATCTGCTCTACATCCTCGAGAACAACGACGACGTTGCCGACGAGGAAGACCTCTCGCAGCTGCTGCAGATGGTCTTTAGCCCCGACGGTCCGGACGATATCCTGCTGGGTACCTCCGCTCCGACGCATCACGCCGACGCCGACGAGGAGCTCCTGGGCGCCCCGATCGACGACAAGAAGGCTCCCGCCAACGGTGCCATCAACGAGGACATGGCTTCCCTCGACGAGTTGCTCAACCAGCTCGTAGACACCGACGACGCCGAAGAGGCCAAGGACAACGACGAGGAGTAATTAGTTCCGCCGTTCTAACGAACGGCGGCGACCTCCGTCGCTGCGCGGCCCCCAGAGCTACAATCTGTCATTCAAAAGGCAGGGCATGACCAAAAGGTCAATGCCCTGCCTTTTTCATGCCATCTTGTACGCTCTGGGGGCCGCTCGCTTGCGTATGCTCAACCTGTTGCGTTCCGTTGATCCCTTGCCAAAAAGGGACAGGTTTATTTTGGTAGGTTTTTCCTGCTTGGATTTGAAACATTTCGTTCGGTCAAAGCGTATCTATGGTGAGGACCTCATCAAGAACCATCAGCGTCACCGGGAGGTGATTATGGAAGAACAAACTTTTAGACAGGCACTCGAAGATCACCGGGATGTCGTGTTTC
>URKH01000070.1 GCA_900548255.1 uncultured Collinsella sp.
ACCCATTGAACTTTAGATAGCTCATCAGGTATGCCTTCGAGACGAAGGACGATACCGCACTGCGTACGAGCAACGACTCGCGCGTAACCTGATGTGCGGTATCGGGCACGGGAGTCTGCTCGACGGAAAACGCTGCACGAATCGATGCCTCAAGTTGATCGACTACATAATCGAAAGCCGTCGGAGCGTCGTAGCTTAAGCGTTGAATATTAAAGAGCGCCTGAACCGCAGCGATGGGCAGCACCTGCTTAAAAATACAAATGGCGATGAGACGCGCAATCTGCTCACGGCCATACTGCTTTTTAACCGGAGCAGGAACGAGGCCGACCTTCACGTAGTTATTGATCATCGATGGCGTGATAACGGGCTGCTCTACGCAAATCGAAAGCGGCTCCATCCACAGCGCAACATATTCAATAACTTGATCGCGATAGAGCGTTACATTGGGCAGCTGTTCATAGCGCGGCAGGCTCAACGCGTTGAGTTTACCGACCATATCGGACTGAATAAATGCATCCGGCAGCACCGTCGGCTGAATATCCTCCGGCTTAATGCTGACCGATGTATCTGACATCGGGATAACATGTTTAGCGTGGTTCATAAGAGGCCTCCGTTCGTTTTCTATATTGTATTCTAGGTTATCTAGTTTTACATACCACATAGCCGCAAAGTAAAAGTGGTTGGGCGGCACATTGATGCACCGTCCAACCACTTTGCTTAAAGACAGCAACCTTACATAAGATGTATTATCGTACTTATCCGCGCAGGAAAGCGTATGCACTGGTAGCCGCTATGGCTCCGTCAGAAACGGCGGTCACAACTTGGCGTAAACGCTTGGAACGGATATCGCCGGCAGCAAATAAGCCAGGCGTGCGGGTTGCCATCGATTCGTCGGTCACAATACCGCCGTCGGGCGCCAGATCCACCAGATGTTCTACAAGCTCGGTATGGGGCTGCGTGCCAGCAAAGACAAAGATACCAAACGAGCCAGGATCGAAGGACTCAGAATAGGTTTCACCGGTGGCGTTGTTCTTAAATGTGATACTCGTGGGCATGGCCTCGCCCGATAGTTCCACAATACTAGTTTGGTACCTAACTGAAATAATATCTTTTGCGAGCACCTTTTGAACCACGCCATCGGGAGCCCGGAACTGATCGCGGCGCAAGACGATGGTCACGCTGCTGGCGATTTCTGACAAGAACAGGGCTTCCTCGCAGGCAGCATTGCCGCCGCCGATGACAAAGACCTGCTTGCCGCGAAAAAACATGCCGTCGCACGTCGCGCAATACGAAACGCCGCGACCGCGATACGCATCCTCGCCAACAAAACCGGCAGATCGCGGCGTGGCACCCATGCAAGCGATAACGCTCGAGGCCAGCGTATCGCCCATATCGTGATGCACCGTAAACAACGCTGCATCGGCATCGTAATCGATACCCGTAACCATGCTCCATGTAACCTGTGCTCCCAGGCCCTCTGCATGCTGCTG
The DNA here is from genome assembly GCA_900548255.1 of uncultured Collinsella sp. Lineage (GTDB taxonomy): Bacteria > Actinomycetota > Coriobacteriia > Coriobacteriales > Coriobacteriaceae > Collinsella. Next base: position 1,491 of record URKH01000070.1, read on the forward strand.
AAAACGCTCGCCGAGTTCGGCGCCACTCAGGAGCGGGAAACCCGGATAGTTCTCGACCTCATTGGTTGTGGCGATCTGCCCTCCCGACATGCCCTGCTCAATCACGGTCGTCGTCAGGTTGGCACGCGCAGCATAAATAGCGGCCGCATAGCCCGCGGGGCCGCCACCGATAATCGCAACATCGATCGGCTTATCGGTAGTCATGAAGCGTCCTTTCGTCGAAACGTTGTCGTTCTTTGCGCTCATACCCAAATTTACGTGAACGTGACACTCATGCACTACAATGATAAATCCGTATTACAAAGCTGAAGGGGAGTTATCGATGGACCAGGCGCAGACGAGTGACGACGCTCCCCTGCTCACGCACAGCACTCCCCAATCGGAGCAAACCACGCTCCTGGCTCAGCAAAAACCTCTCGTGACCATCGTGCACGCCTCCGTTGGCTCGGGCCACAAGGCCGCCGCAAATGCGATTGCGCAGGCATTCGACCTTATCCGCGGCACCAATGGCATCCCCGAGGATATTGAGATTGAAGTGCTCGATATCCTTGATTTTGGACGTATTAAATTCGACGGCAATAAGACCGCGGCTTCTTTTACGGGAGCCACGCGCCCCATTTACGACCTGACCTGGCGATATACGCTTACGGGACATCTTCTCTGGGGTGGCGGAACGGCATGGTCGCGAATTATGTTCCCCGCCTTCAACGAATATATTCGTAGCCGCAGGCCCATAGCCGTGGTTGCAACGCACATCACGGCAGCCAATGTTGCCGTGGGCGCCCGCGTAATTACGGGTATCGATTATCCGGTCATCTGCGTACCGACCGACTACGAAGTCGAGGGATGGTGGCCCCACAAGGACACCGATTTATTCTGTGTTGCCAACGAATTTATGGCCGAAACGCTGCGTCCGCGCAAGGTGCTCGAAACAAAGATTCGCATTACCGGCATTCCCATTCGCGCCGGATTCGACACGGATTACGATCGCGAGGAAGAGCTAGCTAAGTTCAACCTCCCCACCGACAAGACCGTCGTGCTGGTAATGGCCGGTGCCAGCTTGCCTCAACCGTACGTTCGCTTTCGCGCGGAGATGGACCGCACCCTCCCCTTCCTACGCAGCTTCGAAGACATGCACTTTGTCTTTTTGCCGGGCAAGGATAAGGAATACGCCGCCCGCCTCAAGACGCTCTTCGATGCCATGAAGCTCGAAAACGTCACGGTGCTGGACTATGTCGACGACATGGCGGCCCTCATGCACGGCTGCGACCTGGCAATTCTCAAATCGGGCGGACTCACCGTCACCGAGTGCCTATGCGCACATCTGCCGATGATCCTGCTGGGCAAATCATACGGCCAGGAAAAGGCCAACACCACCATGCTCACCGGCATGGGCGCCAGCATGCATGTCACCACGGCACGAGAACTCATCGTTACCCTACGTCACTTGCACGACCATCCCGAATCACTCAAAGCGCTACTCATCAACGGCGAAGTACTACGCCGCCCCCACGCAGCCGAAGACATAGCCATCGCAACCATGGAGCTCGTAGGCAAACCCCAAAAGCGCAAACGAGCCTTCTGCCGCTTCTACTGGGGCGGAAAACCCGCGCATATCCGCTAGCGTCTTAATTTCCGCTTGCCTGTGGGAGGCCCCTATATATCATCCCGTGCTCAAACATTCTCGCTTCGCTGCGAAACTGCGCGCGGGACGATATGTGGGCGCTCAGCACCGGGGACTGCGTTGTTCTGGCTCGGTTCGCCCGGGTGCCGTCGGGCCAGGGATGGCGTCTTCGCTGATAGGTGCTTTGTTGGGAGGGCTGCTTTTATGCGGCTCTTTCTTTGTTTTTGGGTATATTTGTTCTTGTTGAATTGTTATTGCGGATGGGCTGAGTACTTGGCTTTCCGCCGTTATTTGTAGCTGTCTTGGCTTTGGTTGAGGGGAGACGTTCTTTATGCGTATTGTGTTTATGGGTACGCCTGATTTTGCGGTGCCTTCGCTGACTTCGCTTGTTGAGGCTGGGAACGAGATTGCGCTTGTTATTACTCGTCCCGATGCTGTTCGTGGGCGTGGTAAGAAGCTTGAGCCGTCTCCTGTTAAGGCCAAGGCGCTTGAGCTTGGCCTGCCGGTTGTTGAGGCCAATCGTATGACGCCCGAGGTTGTTGCGGCGCTCCAGGCTGCGCAGGCTGATATTTTCTGTGTGGCTGCCTATGGCTGCATTTTGCCCGACGACGTTCTGCATATGGCTCCGCTTGGTATTGTGAATGTTCATGCTTCGTTGCTGCCCCGTTGGCGTGGCGCTGCTCCCATTCAGCGTGCCATTCTTGCTGGTGATGAGGTTGCTGGCGTTTCCATTATGCGCATTGGACATGGCGTGGATACTGGTGCTTATTGTGCTCAGGCTTCTACGTCCGTTGCCGGTAAGCATGCTGAGGAGCTGACCATGGAGCTTGGTGAGCTTGGTGGCAAGCTGCTGGCCGATACGCTGCCTTCGCTTGCTAACGGTACGGCGGTGTGGATTGAGCAGGATGAGTCGCTCGTCACGCATGCTGCCAAGATTTCCAAGCAGGAGATGCGTCTGGATCCGCAGATGACAGCGCTCGATTGCGTGCGCCATGTGCTGGCTTCGTCCGATACCGCGCCTGCTCGTTGCGTGATTGCCGGCAAGACGATTCGCGTGCTCGATGCTGCGCCGGCCGATGTGTCGCTTGGCGAGGGTCAGGTTCTCGTTCAGGCCAAGCGCGTTTACCTGGGACTTTACGATGGTGCGGTTGAACTGCTCGAGGTTAAGCCCGATGGTAAGCGTGCCATGGCTGCTTCTGCCTGGGCTGCCGGTCTGCAGGGTGCCGAACTTAGGTGGGGTGTACTGTCATGAGCAAGTTGTCTCCCGCGCGCAAGCTTGCGCTCGACGTGTTGATGGAGGCCGATCGCCGCGGTATGTACGCACGCGACGTGTTGTCTTCCCGTGCTTCCGCCAAGGCCATTGACCAGCGCGATTCCGCTTTTGCCGCTCGTTTAGCGCTCGGTGTCGCCGCCACGCAGGGCGTTTTGGATGAGTTGCTCGATCAGTTTTTGGATAAGCCCAAAAAGGTCGCGCCGCGCGTGCGCATGGCGCTTCGCATCTCGGCCTTCGAGATGCTCTACCTGCATACGCCGGGCCGTGTTGCCGTAAGTCAGGGTGTTGAACTGGTTCGTTGCGGTGCTAAGTCCGCCGCCGGCTTGGCCAATGCTGTACTGCATAAGGTTGCGGACAATGTTGAGGACTTTGCCACGGCATCCGACATGGATGAGTCCGAGCGACGCTTGGTTCGTCTGTCGCGCCTTATGGGTCTTCCTCGCTGGCTGTGCGCTCGCATTATGGCGTCGTTTGACACGCCCGAGGGTGCGCTTAACTTTGCCGGCAATCTGGCCCCCGCGCCGCTGGCCCTGCATGAGAACGCCTTTGCGACTAAGCTCGATCCGTATATTTCGCAGTTTGTGGCACCCGTGTTCCCGGGCTGCCATGCCCCGGTTGATGCCCAGGTTACCGTTGCTTCGGGTGTGTTTGAGCGTGCTGCCGCGGTGGCATCTGATCTCAACGCGCAACTTATCGCCACAGCTGCCACGCGCCCTGGTAGCTGCCTTGAGATTGGTGCTGGTCGTGGCACCAAGACCTATGTGATGATGTGCCAGGCCAAGCGTGCGGGCTATGAGCGTCAGCATACGGCGCTCGATCTGCATGATCGCAAGTGTGATCTGAATCTCGCTCGCCTGCATAAGGCCGGCATTCAGGGCGTTCGTACGGTTTCGGGTGATGCTTGCGAGCTTGATGAGGTGCTCACATCATTTGATGCCATGCTTGGCGAGCCGGTTAAGTTCGACACGGTCTTTATCGACGCGCCGTGCTCTGGCACCGGCACTATGCGCCGTCATCCCGAGATTCCGTGGCGTCTGACCGAAAAGGATGTGACGGTTGAGCTGCCCAAACTGCAGCTGACGATGCTCAAAGAGGCTGCCGCGCGCGTGGCTACTGGCGGCGAGCTCATCTATGCGACGTGCTCGGTCTTTGACGAAGAGAACACGCAGGTCGTGGATGCTTTCCTAAACTCTCCCGAGGGTACCGGTTTTAGCCTGGAGCCGCTCTCCGAGGCGCAGATCCTGCAACTGCCCGATTTCGAGCAGGCCAAGAAGCTGGTAGCCGTCCGTCAAAACGACCGTGGCCTCTTCCAAAGCGTGCCGGTAAACGCTGACTCCTACGACGGCCACTTCTGCGCCCGCCTGGTCCACAAGTAACGACTAAGTTGCGGTGAAATAGGGATTGAATAGCGGCTTCTGCCCGCCAAACAGTCCTTATTTCACCGCAACTCATAAGGAAACCTGGGCAGCTAAAGAATCAGCCCCGCGATTGGTGTTGGCGCGGGGCTGATTGGTTTCTAGTGGCTGTGCGGGCAGTTGGCGCAGCAGCCGTTTGTGGCGCTGGTGCTGGAGCCACCGCTTCGCTGGTCGGTGTTGTAGAAACCGCTGCCCTCAAATTTAATACCGCTGGCCGAGAACGTCTTGACCGCCGGGGCACCGCAGCTGGGGCACACGACCTCGGGAGTCTCGGACATAGGATGCTCAACCTCGAACACGTTGCCGCAGCTCGAGCACTTGTAATCGTAGCGCGCCATAATACTTCCTTTTCAGCACAAAGCGGGCAGATCGCTCTGCCCGCAAAAATTCAAACAGCTGTAACTGTACCCTATATCGGGGGTTTTATCACGCTTCGCCCCAGAATCTATGGGTGTTGCGCAGGAGCTGCGAAGTTTTGCCCTCGGCGGCCGCAACATCGGTTTCGTCAGCCTGCCAGGTCCAGTTGCCCGTGGCCACGCCCGGTACGTTCATGCGCGCGTCGTCGCCCAGCCCCAGGACATCCTGCAGCGGCATCATCACCAGGGGAGCGTCGCTTGCCAGCGCATCGCTCATCAGCTTGGCCGCCACCTCAACACCGCTCGGTTCGTCGCCGCCCGCAAAGGAACGCGTACACCAACCCGCGAGCGTCGACGTGTCGTGCGTCGAGGTATACAGGATCTTTCCTGGCGTAGGGTGCACGCCGCAACGGACGTCGTAGTCGCCAAACTCCAGCACGTCCATGCCGGGGAAGCCGCAGGTCGAGGCCATGGCGCGAACGCCGGGCGTCAAATAGCCCAGGTCCTCGGCAATAAAGTTGAGCGGACCCAGCTCGTCATAGGCGGTCTGAAACAGGTCCTTGCCCGGTCCCGCCAGCCAGCGACCTTCGGCGCAAGCCTTGCCAGCGGGGATACTGAAGTAGCTGTGGAAGCCCAAGAAGTGATCCAGACGCACGCGGTCGTAAAGTGAGAACGCACGACGTAGGCGATCCATCCACCAGCTATAGCCGTTCTGCTTCATGTGGTCCCAGCGGAACGTCGGGTTGCCCCACACCTGACCCTCGGGCGCAAAGTTGTCGGGCGGCGCACCGGAGATCTCGATTGCCTTGCCGGTATCGGATAGCCAGAAGTTCTCGGGTTCGCTCCACGCATCTGCCGAATCGTCGGACACGTACATAGGAATATCGCCGATGACCTCGATGCCCTTCTTGTGCGCGTAGTTCATGAGCTCGCACCAGGCTAGGTCAAAGCGGTACTGCATGTACGCCTGAAGCTCGGCCTCGTCGTGGAAGCGCTTGTCGTCAATCAGGTGCTCGTTGTAGCGCGCAACATCTGCCGGCCAATCGTGGCGCGACTCGCCCTCAAAGTATTTCTTGACGGCCATGTAGACGCAGTACTTCTCGAGCCAATCGGCATTGCGATGTTTAAACGCGGTGTACAGCGGATCGGCATCCTCGCCGCCACGGGCCTTCCAAGTTTCAAAGTCGGCCGCCAGCTCCTCGTGGCTTTCGGGCAGCAGGTCGATATTACCTGCAAAGGCCGAAGGACCGGCGTAAGGGGAGCGGAAGAAGTCCGTCGGGTTGACAGGCAGGACCTGCCAGTAGCGCATGCCCATAGCGGCCAGATGGTCGATAAAGCGACGCGTGGGTGCGCCGATCGTACCGGGCTTGCCGTCATCGGTCGGTACCGAGGTGATATGGCACACAACGCCCGCACCATGATCGAGCGGCTCTTGCAGACGCTGCTCGGCGTGGTGATAGATGATCGATGAACCCAGCGGATACAGATCGAGCGTGACGGTGCCGTTGTGGATCTCGCACTCGTGACCGCTGATCACGTCACTCGCGCATTCGTCGAGCGCCGGAATCGTCACGCGGTGCGAATTGCGCAGACTACGGTTAATGATAACCGTCGCGGACTCGCCATCCCTGCCCGTGCGGTTGTATGCCAGCACCTCGTCGTTGAGCGCGAAGGCCTTGATCTCGCCGTCGATCATAAACGGCAGTGCGCGGCGTACGGCGGAGGCGTTTTTGACAATAGCCAGCGTGTCGAAGTCGTGCAGTTGGTCCTTGGTCGGCAGGGTGCGGCGGTTGCCCGGATCGGTTAGACCCTCCAGGCCGTATTCGTCGCCGTAGTAGATCGAAGGCACGCCGGGGAAGGTCATCTGCATGAGCGTGGCGAGCCAAAAACGGCTCTTGGCCAGGCCCATCGAGTTCTCGTCCAGGCGCCATTTGCTGCGCTCGCACTCGGGCAGCTGCGACTCGTCGGGGCCGCCGCCGAGCACCGAGATAATGCGCGGACGGTCGTGGCTCGAAAGCAGATTAAGTGCGCAGGACAGGGCCTCACGGGGATAGTTCTCGCGCAGGGTTTCGATTTCCTCGGCTGCCTGGTAGGCGTTCTTGTAGCCCATCAAAAAGCCGATGACCATGTCGCGGAAGGGGTAATCCATAGCAGAGTCCAACTCGGAGCCCTGTAGGTAGCGACGCAGATGGCCGTAGCTGATCTTGTTGGAGGCGTCTTCCCAGACTTCGCCGAGCAACAGTGCATCAGGCTTCTCGGCAAGTACGGCCTTCTTGATCTCGGCCAGGAAGTCGTCGGAAAGCTCGTCAGCGACGTCCAGGCGCCAGCCATGAGCGCCGGCACGTAGCCATTTACGGATCACGCCGTCCTTGCCCAGAAGCCGCTCGCGTACCAGCTCGGAGCTCTCATTGATGGCGGGCATGTTGCCCACGCCCCACCAGCAGTCGTACGAGCCGTCCTCGTGGAAATAAAACGCATCGCGCCACGGCGAGTCCTCGCTCTGCCACGCGCCCACGCCGGGGTAGTTGCCGTAGCGGTTGAAATAGATGGAGTCGTCACCCGTATGGTTAAAGACGCCGTCCAGGATGATGGAGATGCCCAGCTTCTCGGCTGCCTGGCACAGCTCGGTAAAATCCTGCTCGGTGCCCAGGATTGGGTCGATCTTGGTGTAGTCGGCCGTGTCGTAGCGGTGGTTGCTCGCGGCCTCAAAGATGGGGTTGAGGTAGATGGCCGTAAAGCCCAGCTCGGCGATGCGGGGCAGGTCATTTTGGATACCCTTGAGCGAGCCGCCGTAAAAGTCCCAGGTCTTGATGGATCCGTCCTCGGCACGCTCGTACACGGGCGGCTCGTTCCAGTCCTCGACCATGCGGCGCTGGATTCCGTTGCGTGGCTTTTCGACTTCGGCCAGCGTGCGCTCGCGCCAGTTTTCGTCGCGAGCATAGCGATCGGGGAAGATCTGGTAGACCATACCGCGCTCGTACCAGGTGGGACGGTTCTCGCGGTGCTTGTAGACGGTGACCTGGAACGACGGCACTTCGGCGTAGTCGTAGGTTACGCCCTCGCCGCCGGTGCGACCTTGCGGCGCGCCTAGGCGAACCTCGGGCTGGCCCTCGATATTGCAGATAAAGCTGTACCAGATAAGACAGGGCTCGGTGCACTCAAGCTCTGCAGTAAATATGCCGTCGCCCTCGTGCGTCATGGGATACAGAGACTCACCGATTTCATCGACCCAGGTGCGCAGCGTAAGCGTTGCCTGGTTGGGGTCGGCATCCTCCAAAATCACCAAGAGTGCAACGGAAGTTCCAGTGGTCACAGCGCCAAACGGAGTGCGAAACTGCGGAAGACGGCTGTTGTGTATCAATCTCATAATACGGTCCAGTTCAATAGAATCACGGCCTGCGGGCCATGGCTTTACGCACAAGTTGTAAGTATATCTGTTGTACACAGGCTGTATAAACAACATCCGTTTACCATCGGCGAACGGTTGTCCTAGAAAATCGTTTTACCACTACCTACAGAGAAGGGGCACCCAGTTGGAGCGCCCCTTGCTTAGGGTTTGATGAGGTTTTGAATCGTCTGCGTACTAGCGGCGCTTGCGGGTGGCAGTTGCCTTGCGGACGGAGGTCTTCTTGGTCGGAGCCTTTTCCTCGGCCGGAGTGGCGGGGGAGACCGGAGTCTCCTTGGCAGGCTCGGGCTTAGCCTCTGCCTTCGGTGCGGCCTTGACCTCAGCGGCCTTCGGCGTCGGCTTGGCCTTTACCTCGGCCTTGGGCTCCTCTTTGGCAGCAGCGGGCTTAGTCTCTGCTTTGGGAGTTGCGGTCTTTGCCATGGTCTTCTTGGCTGTCGTCGTGCGCTTGCGCGAGGTGGTCTTGGCGGCAGGCTTGGCCTCGACGGTTGCCTCCGCCTTGGACTCGGCAGGCGTCTCCTCGACCTTGGCGGCCGGCTTTGCGGCAGCCTTCGTTGCAGTGGCCTTGGTAGCTGTAGCTTTCTTGGTGGCAGGGGTCTTGGTTGTGCTCTTGGACGCGGTCGTCTTCTTGGCGGCGGTCTTGGCCGGAGCCTTTGCCGCGGGCTTAACCTCGGCTGCAGCGGTCTCGGCCTTTACCTCGGGAACGACCTCGGCCTCGGCGGCCTTCTTGACAGCTGCGGTGGTGCGCTTGCGCGTGGTCGCTGCCTTGGCGGTAGTTGCCTTGGCAGTGGTGGTCTTGCTCGCAGCGGCCTTTGTTGTCGTGGCCTTTTTAGTCGTCGTCTTACGAGTCGTGGTCTTCTTTGCCGCAGGCTTCGCAGCCGGCTTCTCCTCAGCCTTGGGCTCCTCAGCAGCAGCGGGCGCCTCAACAACCGACTCGGCCTTGGGCTCGGGCTCGGCCTCAACTTTCTCAGCCACAACCACAGGCTCGTCGACAACAGCCGCCGGCCGCTCAATCTCCGGATGCATAAAGAAGTACAGGTCCAGATACTTGTCAGCCGAGCGCGTCCAGCTAAAGTCCTGGCTCATGGCCTGCGTGACCAGCTGGTTCCAAGCGTCGCGGTTATCCCAGAACAGGCGCGCCGCGCGGAACACCGCGTCGCCCATCTCGTCGCCGTTAAAGTTGCTAAACGAGAAGCCCGTGCCCTCGCCGGTAAACTCGTTGTACGGCTGCACGGTGTCCTTCAGGCCGCCGGTCTCGCGCACGATGGGCAGGGTGCCATAGCGCATGGCGATAATCTGCGACAGGCCACAGGGCTCAAACTTCGAAGGCATCAGGAACATGTCGGCGGCGGCATACATGCGCTGCGACAGCGCCGGATCGAACTCGATGCGCGCGGCCATGGTGCCGGGGTACTTGTCCTGGAAGTAGCGCAGACCGTCCTCGTAGTCGCGGTCGCCGGTACCCAGCACGGCCACCTGCACGCCGCCGGCCAGGATGCGG
>URKH01000071.1 GCA_900548255.1 uncultured Collinsella sp.
GCGCAACGCGTTGCGCTGAGTCCTGAGGCTGTTGCAATGAAGATGAGAATCAAGGCAAGTATCGCAAAGAGGGCGGGCGTTCCCCGCGCTCTTTGCCCCTTCGGCAAAGTGGGGTATACTGTCCGCAGTGTGAAAAGCCTTCGGGCTTTTAGCGGCTGCGGGTACCTGTACCTACAGCCGCATTTTTCGTTTTGGAGGAACGATCATGAAGGAGCGCCCGCTCATCCCGGCAGAACAACAGGTCGCCCACCTCGCAGAGCGGGGCGTCCGCTTCGACATAATGAGCCCCAAGGATGCAGTCGCGTTCCTCCGCGACAAGAACTTCTTCTTCAAGGTCAAGGCGTTTGCGAAGTGCTTCTCAACGTATCGTAGCCCCGCGTCGGAGGGCTACGGACGCTACGTCAACCTAGACTTCGCCTACCTCACCGAGCTCACCCGACTCGACCACCACCTCCGCGAGCACATCCTCTCGATGACGCTTGACATCGAGCACTACATGAAGGTCCATCTAAACCGGACGATGATGGACGACGGCGCCGACGGGAAGGAGGTCCTCGACCTCCTTTTCGCCCACGAAAGGCTGCGTAAGGAGAGGATGCTGGAGGAGCGGTTCGATCCAAGCGGGTCAGAAGCCACCGTCGAGAGGATGAAGGCCATCGCCGACCGGCTAGATGGGGTGGGCGGCAGCGAGCGGGTGATGCTCTTCCTCGAGATGCTCCACATCGCCGAGGATCAGACTTTGGGGATAGACCCGGAGCACCTCGAGCGCAGCGTCTCGTACCTCGGAGACTCGAACTACACCCGGGACCTCGCGAATAAGTACGGCAGACGCGAGGACATGTACGTCTGGAACTACCTGGAACTCGTCTCCTTCGGGGGAATCATCGCGCTTTACAAGTTCTACTTCTACGACCTCAGGAGGGAACGCAGCCAGGAGGCCGAATCCGTCAAGCAGCTCCTGTTCCCCGTGAAGGCCCTGCGCAACGCGGCCGCTCATAACGGCAACGTTCTGAACACGATCGGGCAGCGTCTACAGAAGCCCGTCGGCTCCATCGCGACGGCCGCGCGGGAGGAGCTCGGAATCGACCAGGAGCTCGTCGCCCTTACGAAGCGCTTCCCCGTCATCCACGACTTCACCGCACTCGTGCTCTGCTTCGATAGAATTGTCAGCGATGCGGACGCGAGGTCGGAAAAGGCGGCAGGCCTGCGCACCCTGCGCGAGCGCTTCCTTGAGCACGCCGACTATTTCGAAAAGCAGATCGAGCTTGACCGAGGAATCAGGATGCTGGGGGAAGTCATGCGCTCGGGAGCCGATGTCATCTCTTCGAGCTCCCTATAGCTCTTCAGCCCCCTAATAGCCCCTTACCATTTGGGCCCCGCTCGAACAGAGTAGGTTCGAGCAACTCAGCAGCAATCCGACTACCCGATGCATGAAAACCGCAGCTCAGACGCATGACATGCCGTCCCATGAAGCAGCGGGTTCGGGTAAGAGTACGTCCGAGTGGTCAGAGTAGGGCCCGACTTCCCCCTCTTGGCGACGTGCAAAATCGCGAATATTCAGCATCTCTCGATAGCCCCGCGGTGCCTCAGAGAGCCATAAAAGCAAAAACGGCCCCCGTTTTAGCGTCAATTAGAGCCAAAACGGGGGCCGTTCCGTGCTTCAATCAGCTGGTAAAAGCCTTTACCGTGCTGAATATTCGCGATTTTGCACGTCGCCGCAGGGGGTACCCTTGCTTACGGCAGGATATGGAAGCCCAGAGCGGCGATATCCTTGGCAAATCCGCGCACGGTATCGAGCGAGACCTCGTACGGGTCACGTCCGATGTTCTTGCGCTTGGCCAGGATACTGTTGGGCACCGTGATGATCTGGCAACCGCAGGCCTCGGCCTGGTAAATGTTGATGAGCTCGCGCGTGGACGCCCACAGGACCTCGCAGTTTGGCTTGGCGGCGGCCTTCTTGACCGACTCCGTCATAAACGGAATGGGATCGACGCCGGTGTCGGCGATACGGCCGGCAAAGAGCGAGATGATGGACGGCGTCTCGGCGTCAACGGCCTCGACCATCTCGTCGACCTGCGCGGGCGTGAAGATGGTGGTGACGTTGACCTTAATGCCGTCGGCGGAAAGCTTGCGCACCAGCTCGGCGGTGGACTCGCCCTTAGTGGTCACGCACGGAATCTTGACGTAGACGTTCTCGGCCCAGGTAGCGATCTCGCGTGCCTCGACCTCCATGGTCTCTACGTCGTCGGCAAAAACCTCAAACGAAACGGACACATCGGTGATGTGGGCCAGGACCTCCTTGGCAAATGCGCGGTAATCCGTCACGCCGCCCTTCTTCATAAGGGATGGGTTGGTTGTGAAGCCCTGAACGTTGCCGTTCTCGTACATGTCGAGCATGCCCTCGAGGTTTGCACCGTCAGCGAACACCTTGATTGCCATCTGCCTGATTCCTTTCGCTTGCACATGGGCGTTAAACCGCTAAACACTTTACCTACGTTTATCAAGGCGTGAGCTGCGGTTTTTTATCTTCTCGGCGAACGGCATAAACGCTTTAGCGTTTTTGAGCACACCCTCCAGCGGCAAAACGATTTTGCAGGGCGAGCCGATTTGAGCCGCCCGCCGCGGGTGAACGGTAATTGGACGGTTCCCGCTAGATCAACCCAAAGTGGCGCATGGCGGTGACGGTACCGTCGTGTGCGACGTCGTCGGTCACGTAGTTGGCGACCGCCTTGACCTCGGGCATGGCGTTGCCCATGGCAACAGCCGTCTCGACGACGGCGAGCATGCCCAGGTCGTTGCCCGAATCGCCGAAGCCAAAAGTGCGCGCATTTCCCTCGCGGCCCAGATACGCCAGCGCTCGCGCCACGCCCACGCCCTTGTCGATGCCCTTGGGGCTCAGCTCGCGGTTTGCTTGCTGGGCTCGCTTGGAAGCTCGGCGGTAAACGCGTCTCCCAGTCAATCCGGCACCGCCGAGGCAAACCCCACACGCGCCCGCCAACGCAAAGGTCCGGCGGGACGCACCTAGCATCCCGCCGGACCGTCACTCGTCCAGGAGGCCACCGCGACGAACCTCTAGATCTTCGCAAGCTCCTCGGAGATGACGCGGCAGACGTCCTCAGCCTGAGGCATCACGCCGTACATCTCGAAGAAGCCGTGGTCGCAGCCGCGATAGCGAATCGCGGTGACATCAACGCCCGCATCCTGCAGCCTCTTCGCGAACAGCTCATCCTGATAGCGCAGGTAGTCATACTCGGAAGAGATGATGACCGTGCGGGGGAACGCGCTCACGTCCTCCGCGAACAGGGCAGACACCCTCGGGTCGAGCATCTCCTCCGCATTGCCGTTGGTGTACATCAGCGGCAGGTCATCATTGGCATTGCGAATGCGATCCACCCTGCTCAAAGCCTCGATCCTCTGGTCGTTCACAATCTCATAGAGGTCATAGGACCATTCCTCCGGAACGGGGCCGCCGTCGACGAGCGGATACAGCTCGGCCACGAGCTTGATCCTGTCCACATGGGACCCGTCGAGGACGACGGCGTTGGTCAGGCTTCCGCCCGCGGAGTCGCCAGCCACGGCGATCCGCGTCGCGTCAACACCCAGCTCATCCGCATGCTCGACAAGCCAGCCGAGCGTCTTCACGCAGTCCTCGACGCCACCGGGAAACATCGTTTCGGGAGACAGGCGGTACTCGGGGTAGACCGCAACACAACCCGTTCGCTCCGCGATGTCGCGCAGGCAGTTCTCGTACTGGCCGATGTTGCCAACCATAAAGCCGCCGCCATGGATGAACACGAGCGCGGCAGAACCGCTCTCGTGGCTCTCGGGCGTGAAGACGTGCAGGGGAATGCCCCTGTCGCCAAAATTCATGACGACGGTCTTCTTGGCAACGCCCGCGCCCCTCACGACATGGGTCTCCTTGTTGGGCGCGGAGCGCCACGCGATCACGTCCACCGGCCCCGCCGGCGCCGGACCAGCAGCGAGCTTCGCGTGGGCGCGCGCATAGACGCGCGGATCGAGCACGTGCTCGCGCTCATCTCCCGGCACGGGCTTCAGTAGGAGCTTCAGCCCATTAGGCTCGACGACCTCCCTAGCTCCACGCTCAAGGACTTCAAGCTCGGAAGTGGGGTACTTTCTCTCCTCGGCGCCCATGGCTAGCCGATCTTCAGCTCGTCAAGCTTGGCATCAAGCTTGGCCATCTCATCGGCGGAAAGCTCCCACTCGAACGTCTCGCAGTTCTGAATCGCGTGGGCGTCCGTGCGCACGCCAACGAGCGCGGTGCCAACGTACTCCTTCTGGGTGCTCCAGTTCACGGCGACCTGTGCCACGGGTTTGTCGTGAGCCTCGGCTATCTCGTCCATGACCTTGAGCAGCTCCTGGACGCGAGAGAACTTGGGCTCCTGGAAGTAGTCGTAGAAGCCGGCGCGGACGTCGCCCTCCTCGAACTTCGGCAGCGCGCGGAACTTGCCCGACAGGATGCCTGCGCCAAGGGAGCCATAGGTGAAGGAGTCGATGCCACGCTCGTAGCCCCACTTGATGAGGTCCTCGGAGGAACGGTCAACCATAGAGTAGGGCGGCTGCTGGACATCAATCTGAGCGACCTTCTCGCACTCCTCGATCATCTCGGTCGTGAAGTTGGAGACGCCGATGTGGCGAATCTTGCCCTGCTCCTTGAGGAGCTGGAGGGCGCACATCGTCTCGGAGAACGGGGTCTTAGCGTCGGGCCAGTGCACGAAGTAGAAATCGATGTAGTCGGTGCGGAGGTTGCGCAGCGAGCTCTCGACCTCCCTCATGATGTTCTTGAACGAGGAGTCGCGGTCATAGCCGGCGGCGCTGGTGATCAGGCCAACCTTAGTCGAGAGCAGGTAGCTCTCTCGGTCGATGCCCCTGAGCGCGTTGCCGACGACCTTCTCGGACGTGCCGTTGCCATAGCACGGCGCGGTGTCAATGAGGTTGACGCCGTGATCGAGCATGGTGCGGATGGCGGACATGCTGGCGGCGTCATCGTTCTCACCAAAGGAGTCGCCGCCGATCGCCCAGGTGCCCACGGCGAGCTGGGAGACGTCAACATCGGAGTTCTTGAGGTGCGTGTAGCGCATATTCTCTCCTTCTAATGGGGCGGCACGCGTCGAATGTCCTCGATCGCGTGCCGCCAGGAATTGCCTTGAACAGGCTTCGAATGATCCGGAAACCGCCTTATACGATGCCCACGAGGCCGAGGACGAGCGCCAGAATCATGATGCCGACCAGGATGATGTTGACGTTCACGTTCTTCTTGCGCAGGAGCCAGAGGACGACGAGAGTAAGTCCCAGGGGCACGATGCCCTTGAAGATCGAGTCGAGGTAGGTCTGGATCATGACGGGGTCGGAGTCTTGAACCGGAATAGACAGGATCGTATTGAATTGGACGTTCGCCGCAGTCATGGCGCCGATCATCACGAGGCCGATCGTGGAGGTCGCCTTGGTGATGAGCTTCATGAGGCCACCCTCGTACATCTCGGAGATGAAGTTGGTGCCCATGCTGAAGCCGAGGTAGGTCATGAAGTATCGGCAGAGGATCGACGGGATGTTGTAGATCAGCAGGAACATGATCGCGCCGAGGGGCGAGCCGCTCATGGCGAGGTTGATTCCGATGCCGGCGGCGATAACACGCAAGACGCCCCAGAAGATTGCGTCGCCGATGCCGGACATCGGGCCCATCAGGGAGACCTTGATACCGTCGATGGACTCGGTGTCGAAGTCTTCGTGCCGCGAGTTCTCCCTCTCCATGGAGGCGACGAGGCCCATGGCGAACGTGCCGACGTTCTGGGTAATGTTGTACCAAGTCGTGTGACGCTTCATGGCGTCGGCACGGGCCTCGGGGTCATCGGCGTAGTAGCGGTTAAGCGCGGGCTGGACGGAGTACAGCCAGCCGTCGGCGCCAGCCTTGACGGAACCGCCGGCGCAGGAGGCGAACACGGAGAAGGAGCGCAGGAAAATGCTGTTGAGCATCTTCTTGTCTTCAGGGCTCACATTCTTGGTCAGGTTGCTCATGCGAAGAAATCCTCCTCGTCGCTGGTTGCAGAGTCGCCGGAAACGGCCTGGGCTGCTATGCCCTTCTTGGTGAGATCTAAGATCTCCTTGTCGCGGAGGGCGGAGGCCACCGCGATGATGACACCGAGAACCGCGATGGCGATCATCGGGAGACCGAGGTACTGGTAGAGCATGAAGCCCAGGAAGAAGTAGATGCTAAGCTCGGTGCTCCACAGCATCTGGAGCAGGAGCGCCATGCCAACGGCGGGCAGGAGGGCGCCCACGGCGTTGAGGCCGTTCATGACATTGGCCGGAATCTGGTTAACGATGGCGGCAACGGGCTCAGCGCCGAGGTAAACGCCGAGGAAGGCGATGAGGCCAAAGGCAGCGTACTTAACGAACCAGAGAACGAAGTGCTGAAGCGCGAGGCCCTTCTCGTTGCCCTCGGCGGCCATCTTGTCAAAGGTGGCGGCGAAGAACGCAAGGAACACGTTGTTCATGAAGATCGAGAGGAACGCGGTGACGACACCCACGGGAACGGCCAGCGTGATAGCGGCACCCTGGTCGATGCCGGCGCCAACGGTGAAGGCGACGGCGAGGGCGGTCGCAGTAACGGGCTCGGCGGAGATAGCGCCACCGATGTTAACCGCGCCCATGAAGATCGCCTCGAGAGAGGCACCGATGATAACACCGGTCTTGACGTCGCCCATCAGGAGGCCCGCAACGAGGCCCACCACGAGAGGACGCTCGATCATGCACTGACCGAGAACCCAGTTGCCGCCGTAGCAAATCAGCACGGTCAACCAGGCCATTAATGCCAACCCAATCATTTGACTTCCTTTCTTTCATTTCATTTGGCCGCCTGGCCAAATCCCCTTATTTCCCCGCCGCCTCGATCAGACTCTTGAGAGGAGTCTTGGGATTGGATGGGATAAGCTGATGGAAAACCGGAATACCCTGCTCGCAAAGCTCCTTCACGGCCTCGAGCTCATCCGGGTTGAGCATGATCGTGGAGTTGAGGGCGACCTTGCTATCCGGATCGGACTTGTCGAAGCGGCCGACATTGGCAACGTTCACGCCCTCGATCTTGCCCGGTGCGCCCTTAACGAGCTCAAGCACGTCACGCACGCAGTTGGTGAGCGCGAAGATGCGCATGGAGTCCGCACGCGGATCGTTCGCGATGCGACAGGCATCCGGAACATCCTTGACGAGGAGCTTCTGGCCCGCCGGCGTACCCATGGAAAGCGTCATGCGAAGGGCATCGCTCTCCACGGCGTGCTTGTTGGCGACGATGATCCTGGTGGTGTTGAGCTCCTTGGTCCACACCAGGGCGACCTGTCCGTGAATCAGACGGTCATCGACTCGAACCTGTACAATCATTGTTTCCTCTCTCCCTGCTTGTTAGTACTCTCTAATCAAAGAAGTCTCCCTCGGACTCCTCGTTGTCCGCGGCCTTGCTCGGAGGCTCGACGACCTGCATCGTCGCCCTCGCCAGCTTGACGCTCTGCTTGATCGAATCTGCCGTGACCGGCTCGGCGCCGAGGAGCGTCTCGATCACGAGGCCGAGGTTCATACCGGTGACGTGGACGATTCCGCGCTTCTCCGGCTCCATGAGGACGACTTTCTGGAAGACGGAGCCACCGTAGATGTCGGTGAAGATGACGGCCTCGTCCTCAGGGCCCACCGAGTCAATAAAGGCCTGGATGCGAGGGGTGAAATCGGAATCGTCCACGTAGCAGTCAACTGCCTCCACCATGTCCGCCATGCCGGTCAGAATCTCGATCGAGCTCCTGATTCCGCTTGCGAGGTGGCCGTGCGACGCGACAAGAACCTTCTTCATCGAGTCTCTCCTAGAGCGAATAGTGGTTGGGGTTCAGAAGCTGGATCTTACTGGCGACGAACGCGCGCATGTCGGGGGCGGCGTCCATCAGGAGGCCAACGCCGTTGCCGTCGTTCTTACCGGAGTTGATGTCCTTCTCGAAGGCGCGGTACATGGAACGGAAGTACTCCGTGGCGATGTTGAACTTACTCATGCCGAGGTTCACGGCCTCCTGGAGCTGCTCGTCGGGGATGTCGGAACATCCGTGCATGACAAGGGGAACGCTGACGGCCTCCCTGCAGGCCTTGATGCGCTCCATGTCGAGGTTCGGGACCTTGACGTAGGGGCCGTGGGCATTGCCGACGGCGATGGCGAGCGAGCCGCAACCGGTGCCCTCGACGAACTCCTCGGCGAGGTTCGGGTCGGTGTAGTGGTCGCTGCTCACGAAATCGTTGGCGTCGGAGCCGTTACCGACATGGCCGAGCTCGGCCTCGATGTCGACGTCGAAGATCTTGGCGACCTGGACGACGTCCTTCGTGAGCTGGAAGTTCTCCTCATAGGGAAGTGAGGAACCGTCGACCATGACGGAGGGGAAGCCGGCCTTGACGCCCTTGACGGCGATCTCGTAACCAGCGGAGTGATCCTGGTGGACGGCGACGGGCACACTCGCGCGCTCGGCGTAATAGCGGGCGGCGAAGGCGATGATGTCGAGGGCGCAGTGGTCCTCGAAGCCGGGCCAATACTGGATGATGATGGGCATGTGCTCATCCTCGGCGGCCTGGATCGCATAACGGATGGTCTCCGTGTTGATGACGTTGATCGCGGACACGCCATAGTGGTGCTCGGTCGCATGTTGAAGAAGCTCGTTGACCTTGATGAGAGACATCTTTATCTTCCTTTCACCTGGATAATCATTGGATCGGACAGTTCTCAGCTCGTCAGCTGGTTGAACACGAAGCGAAGCGCGAGGCAGGCAGGCGCTTGCGAAGCGCGGTGGAGCCTATGCGGCCGCCTCCTCAGGCTGTGGCGCCGCGCTTCTACGCCACAGCACGTACGTCACAAGAGCAACGACCGCGGCAATCGTTGAAGCGAGGGCGAAGGCCAGGAAACCCGCGTGCGTGCCGAGCGCGTCGCACGCCCAACCGCCAAACAAGTTCGCAACCACGACGGACAGACCGCTCTGGACCATCGCGAAGGCGCTCTGACCTCGAGCGCGACAATCCTCGTAGGTGTGGTTGGCAATGTAGGTAACGCAGGAGTAGTAAACGGTCATGTAACTCACGCTCTGCAGCAGCTGTCCGCAGATCATGACCGGGACGATGCCGGTGCCCACGAGCACGAGCCTGAGAGCCGCCATGAAGCAGGAAAAGATCAGGAGGTTCATCTCGCCGAAGCGCCTGACCAGCTTGGAGGAGACGAGCAGGATGGGGATCTCGCTCGCAGCGGAGACCGCGCTCAGGACGCCCACGAGGTTCTGACCCTCGCCAAGCTCGACCGCGTAGCGGCCCAAGAACGCCCCGATGAAGCCAATCGCGGCCGAGCTGATGAAGGCGAAGACCAAGACGAATGCGATCTCGTTGCTGGTGAACAGACACTATGACCCAATCCAGGGGCACGGAAACGACAGGAGCCCCCGCTCGTGACCGCGGGTCGGGGCTGCGACAATGTTGTTGAAGTGCCAGAGGCGCAGCCGCGCCGCAACGAGGTTGGGAGGCTCCCGTGCCTAGATATTCTACCGCCTTCGGAATGGACGTACACCTCAGGTCCACCACCGTCTGCGCGCTCGACGCGGAGACGGGCGAGGCCGTGACGAGGAGGTTCCGCGGCAACCCCTGGGGCGAGGTCGCGGAGTGGATGTCGGGCTTCCCCGGCCCGTCGCTCGCCGCCTACGAGAGCGGCTACCTCGGCTTCGCCCCGCAAAGGGAGCTCTCCGGGCTCGGCGTCGACTGCGTCGTCGCGGCCGTCTCCAAGGTCCCGAGGTCGGCCGCCGACCTCTCGTCCAAGAACGACCGCAACGACGCGGCCAGGATGGCCAAGGCGATACTGTCGCACGACGTCACCCCGGTATGGGTGCCGTCCCCCGAGATCGAGGGGCTCAGGGACCTCGCCGCCGCCCACGACGCGGCGACCGCGAGGCTCGCGGCGGCGAAGCAGCGGCTCCTGGCGTTCCTAGCCCGCCGCGGCTATGTCTACGGCGGCACGACGCCGGCCGGCAACCCCCGGAAGTACTGGACGTACGGCTTCCTCAGGTGGCTCGACGGCATACACCCCGCCGACGACGGAGGCATCCGGGCGCTTGCGGCGCTGAGGAACGAGGTCGAGGCGGCCGACGAGACGAGGGAGGCCCTCCTCGCCGAATACAGGGCCGCCGTCGCGGCGGGCCCCCTCTCGGCCGAGGTCGAGGCGCTCCAGTCGATCAAGGGGTGCGGGTTCGCGCTCGCCGCCGCCTTCGCGTCCGAGGTCGGCGACTTCTCGAGGTTCCGCTCCGGCAGGCAGGTGACGGCCTACTTCGGCCTCGCCCCGAAGCAGAGGTCGAGCGCGGACTCCGTGCGCCTCGGCGGAATCAGCGGGGCCGGCAACGCGCTCGTCAGGAAGCTGGCTGTTGAGGGTTCATGGTGCTACGCCGCGGCGCGGCACCAGCCGAAGCTCATGCCGAGGGACACGGGCGTGCCCCTCGAGATAAGGATGCACGGGAGGAAGGGGTCCGAGAGGCTCCTGCGCCGCCGCGAGGAGATGATCGCCCGCGGGATGCCGCAGGCGAAGGCGAACGCGGCCACCGCGGCCGAGCTCGTGAGGTGGCTGTGGGCCCTCGGCACGATGTGCCGGGAGGGCGCGGAATAGACATAAGCCCCCGTCCCGGCGAGCCGGGCAGCCTTCGGGGACACCCCCGTTCTCGCTGTGCGCGCGGCGGCCGCCGCATGCGCGAAGACAGACTAGGGGAACCCCGCCGAAGGAGAGGATTGCGGGCCGCCGGAGCGGTATCCGCGGATATGAGACTGAGCCGAAGGCGTCGATGACATGCCGGGGGCGGACCGG
>URKH01000072.1 GCA_900548255.1 uncultured Collinsella sp.
TCAAAGCCCTTGCCCTGCTGATCCTTGCCAGCCTCGATGTACTCGCGGACGCCCTTGGCGAAGACGAGCTGCAGGTCGGTGTTGACGTTGATCTTGGAGATGCCCAGGGAGATGGCCTTCTTGATCTGATCCTCGGGGATGCCGGTACCACCGTGCAGAACGAGGGGCAGGTCACCGGTCTGGGCCTTGATCTCGCCCAGACGCTCGAAGGACAGGCCAGCCCAGTCGGCGGGATACACGCCGTGGATGTTGCCGATGCCGCAGGCGAGGAAGTCAACGCCCAGGTCGGCAATCTGCTTGCACTCAGCGGGGTCAGCGAGCTCGCCGTTGGAGGTCACGCCGTCCTCGGTGCCGCCGATGCCGCCAACCTCGGCCTCGATGGACATGCCCTTGGAGTGGGCAAGCTCAACGAGCTCCTTGGTGCGGTCGAGGTTAAGCTGGAAGGTCTCCTCGTGAGAGCCGTCATACATGATGGACGTGAAGCCGGCCTCGATGCACTTGAAGCAGTCCTCGTAAGAACCGTGATCGAGGTGAAGGGCGACGGGAACGGTAACGTCCGTGGCCTCGACGGCAGCCTTGACCATGTCGGCGCAGACCTTGAAACCGCCCATCCACTTAGCGGCACCAGCGGTGCACTGAAGGATCAGCGGAGACTTGGCCTCCTCGGCGGCCTGGAGAATAGCCAGGGTCCACTCGAGGTTGTTGGTGTTGAAGGCACCGAGAGCGTACTTGCCGGCCTCGGCCTTCTTGAGCATGTCTGCTGCGTTGACGAGCATAAAAGAAACCTCCTGTAAGGTTGCTCCAATAACGCCTGTGATTTTACCACGGCGTACCCGAGCATAAACGTTCGTTTGTTCACGAATATCGTCCAAACAGACTTTTTTGACCGTTTGCCCTACGGAATCGACCCGTTGGAGAAAAATAGCTTGACGTTTGGGCGCTTCTCGTGCTTTAGAAGCCGACTATTAAGCTACATCTGCATGAAAGGGTTCTGCATGAGCTCGCGTGCCATGGTGGTCGAAGCGCCATGGCCGGTTAGGCAAACGGTATCGGGCGGGAGAAGCCGGGCGAGCTTGGAGAGCGAGCGCAGAATCGCAGCCTCGTCTCCGCCGGAAAGGTCGGTACGGCCGTGGCTGCCCGGGAATAGCGTGTCGCCAACAAAGGCGATGCTTCCCTGCTCGGTGGCGGCGAACAAAACAATGCCACCCGGTGTGTGCCCGGGCGTCTCGATCACCTGCAGGCAGATATCGCCCACCTCAATAGCATCGCCCTCGGCGAGCAGGCGCGTCGGCTCCCCGGGGTCGGGCGTCTCAATGCCCCACATAGCTCGCTGTTCCTCGATATTCGCATACGGCACCGCCACATCCTTAGCACACAGCTCATACTGGCAGCCCTCGCCAACGGCGGTTCGTACGCCGGCAACACCACCAACATGATCGGCATGGCCATGAGTGCATACGGCGCCAAGCACGCGTACACCGGGATGCTCGGCTCGAATATACTCCACCAGGCGCTCGCCTTCCCATGCGGGGTCGATAATCACGCACTCATTGTCCGAAATAACAGCATAGCTGTTGGTCTGAATGGGACCGTTTACGAGCGTCTCGATCTCGACCGATCCTTTGGGAGTTAAATCCAAGGACGCAGCGCTCATATCCCTCTCCTCTCTATAGAACTCGAGGCATCAAACGATGCCTCGAGTGTAGCGAATATCGATAATGTGGCACGTTCGTCGCGACTAAACGCGGCGCTTGAGCTGAGCTCCACCCTCGCCAGGCATCAAACGACGTGCATCGTAGACCGAGTCGACGCTGCTAATCGATGCCAGCAGCGGATCCAGACCACTCGCGTCCGAGATCTCGACCATAAAGCGCAGGGTTGCAATACCCTCGCGGTTGGTCGACGTGGCAGCAGAAAGGATATTGCCGCCCGCATCGCCAATGGCAATGGTGACATCCTTGAGCAGGCCCATGCGGTCCAGACACTCGACCACGATCTCGACCTGGAAGAGGGTGTCGGCAGCGCCGTCCCACTCTACGTCAATCATGCGCTCGGGGTGCTCCATAAGGCCCTTGACGTTGGGGCAGTTGGCGCGATGCACCGAGACGCCTCGGCCGCGCGTGATGAAGCCGACGATGTCGTCGCCCGTCACCGGATTGCAGCAATGCGCCAAACGGACCAGCAGACCGCTGTTGCTCTCGCCCTTGACGATAATGCCGTTGCTGGCGCTCTTGCCGCGCTTTTGCGGCTTGCGGTTGGAGCCGCGGGCAGGCTGCTTGACGACCTCGGCAATGGCCTCGGCCTTGGTGAGCTGCTCCTCGGGCTTGGGGTCCAAGATTTGCTCGACCTTGTTACCCACAGCGCGCGGGGCGACTTTGCCCGCGCCGACGGCGGCAAACAGGTCCTCGAGCTGCTTGTAGTTAAACTGCTCCGCCACGGCGTTGAGCGCACGCGTGGATCGTGGCGTAGAGATGCCATACCCGCGCTTGCGCAGGTCCTTGGCCAGTATATCGCGGCCGGCGGCAGCGTCGTCGTCCTTGGTCGCGGCGGCAAAATAGCGGCGGATCTTTGACTTGGCGGAAGGTGTCTTAACGATCTTGAGCCAATCACGCGACGGCTTGGAACTCTTGTTGGTCAGGATTTCAACGCGGTCGCCCGTCTTGATTTCGTGCGTGAGCGGCGCCACCGCACCGTTGATCTTAGCGCCGACGCAGTGGTTGCCGACCTCGGTATGAACGGCGTAGGCAAAGTCGAGCGGTGTTGACCCGGCGCGAAGCGCCATGACCTCTCCCTTGGGCGTAAAGACAAAAATCTCCTGGTCAAACAAGTCGACCTTCAGCGAATGCAGGTATTCCTTGGCGTCGGTGATCTCATCAGACGCAGCCCAATCGAGCGAATGTTTGAGCCAGTTAATCTGGTCGTCCAGACGCTGGGCGTCGTTGGTCTTGGAGGCAGACGATCCGCCCGACTTCTTGTACAGCCAGTGGGCGGCGATGCCGTACTCGGCCTGCTCGTGCATCTCGTAGGTTCGAATCTGAATCTCGAGCGGACGGGCCGTGGGGCCGATAACCGTCGTATGGAGCGACTGATAGTTATTGACCTTGGGCATGGCGATATAGTCTTTAAAGCGCCCGGGCATGGGGTGCCACAGCGTATGCACCGCGCCGAGCGTGGAGTAGCAATCGCGCACCGAATGCGTGATGACGCGCAGTGCCACCAGGTCGTAGATCTCGGAGAATTCCTTGCCCTTGCGCTTCATCTTTTGGTAGATGGACCAATAGTGCTTGGAGCGGCCATTAATCTGGAAACCCTCCAGGCCAATGCGGTTGAGCTCGTCGGTGAGCGTCTTGATGGTCTCGGCCAGATAGCGCTCGCGAACCTCGCGCGACTCCGCCACCATGCGCGCGATGCGCTGGTAGGCGTCGGGCTCAAGGTAGAAGAAGGACAGGTCCTCGAGCTCCCACTTGATAGAGCTCATGCCCAGGCGGTCGGCCAGAGGCGCGTACACGTCCATGGTCTCGCGCGCCTTAAACAGGCGGCGGTCCTCGCGCAGGGCGGCAAGCGTGCGCATGTTATGCAGGCGGTCGGCGAGCTTGACGATGATGACGCGAATATCCTTGGACATGGCAAGGAACATCTTGCGCAGCGTAAGCGCCTGCTTCTCGTCCATGCTGTCGACTTCGATGTTGGTGAGCTTGGTCACGCCGTCGACGAGCTCGGCCACCGTATCGCCAAACAGGCCGGAAACATCGGTAAGCGAGGTCTCGGTATCCTCGACGGTATCGTGCAGCAGCGCGGCGCACACCACATCGCAGTCCATCTTAAGATCGGCCAAAATGATGGCAACCTCGACGGGATGGTTGATGTACATCTCGCCCGAGCGGCGCTTTTGGTTGCAGTGCTTCTCGGCAGCAAAGCAATAGGCCTGCTCCACCTTGGAGAAGTCATCCTCATTCATATATTTGAGGCACAGGCGCTCCAGCTTGTCGTAGCTGTCCGCCATAATCTCGGGCGGCAGCTCATCGGCATGCTTATAGTGCTCCATCTCAGAAAAAGGCTGGAGGGCGGAATCATGGGCGGTACGGGCTGCGGCATCCATCGAGGTCCCCTTCCCCTAGGCCCGTGGTACGATCGGGCGGTTAACTTTGGCTAGCATATCAGAAGCACACGAATCGAGCGCCCAGCTCCGGAAAGCCGAGAACTCCATGCGCGAGCGCAAGCCCTCCAAATAGCGAATTGACCTGCTCAATTGCACGCGGCCAGGGTTTTCGGCCATCGCGATGCGACGGGTGTCGTCAAACCCCGAAACGCGACAGAAACCAAGCTCTTCGAAGATTCCCAGGCCGCTTTCCACCGAGCGCTCATCGACCGGCGTGCGCGCGTCGATTGCAAGGCACATCTGCGCAATGTCGATATCGCTTGCGCAGAATGAATCGTCCCCCGTCTTGCCGCGGTTGGAGCGCCACATGGTCTGCAGCGCTCGATAGAGCGTGACGAGCTCATCGCGTTCGGGCGCGTAGCAATCGAGTAGGCGCTCGTTAATACGGGCGTCACGCGACGAATAGAGCAGATGAATCACAGCGGGCTGTCCGTCACGACCGGCACGGCCGCTCATCTGGTTAAACTCAATCGCGCCAAACGGCATATGGTAGAGCACGACATGTCGGATATCGGGCAGGTTCACGCCCTCACCGAAGGCCGAGGTCGAGACGATGCAGCTGAGGCTGCCATCTCGAAACGCCTCCTCGACGCGGCGGCGATCGGAACGCGCGAGCCCGGCGTTATAGAACGCGATATGGGTCGCACAGTCTGGCACGCGCTTGCGCAGCGTCTTGGCAAGTGCCACGGACTGGTCGCGCGAATTGACGTAGATAACGGTCTTCTCCCCCGTCGCCACAATCGACACCAGGCGATTTTCGCGGCTTGCGAGGTCGCGATCGTCCTCGAGTTGCAGGTTCTCGCGCACGGTCTCGTCAACCACCGTGCTGGTAATGGGCAATACGCGAGCGAGCTCTGCCACGACCGGAGCCGTCGCGGTAGCCGTTGCCGCCATGACAACGGGATCGCCTAGCGCTTTGAGAATATCGGGCATGTCGAGGTACGCGCTCCGGTCGCCACCTTTGGCAAGACCGGCATGATGCGCCTCATCGATAACGACAAAACCGATGCGCCCCGAACGCGCAAAGCGATCGCGGTGAATGGACAGGAACTCGGGCGTCGTGAGCACGATGCCGGTGCGGCCCGAAGCCAAACCGGCAAACACGTCATCGCGCGCCGCCTCCACGGTCTCGCCGGTCAGCACGCCAACACCAATGCCAAGCGCTGCCATCGTCGAAGAAAGGTGATAGGCCTGGTCGGCAACGAGCGCACGCAGCGGATAGACAAAGATGCTCGCACGTCCGCGAAGCACCGCCTCACGCGCGGCATGTACATGGAAGATGAGAGACTTGCCGCGGCCCGTTCCCATAACGGCCAAGACGCTCTTGTGGTCGGCCAAGGCATCGAGTGCCTCAACCTGTGCGCGGTGCGGCTGGTTCGATCCGATAAAGCTGTGAATGAGCGAGCGCGTGAGCTCGGTATAGGAAAGCTGGGCAAGCGTCTCGCGCTTACGCGACTCCAGGCGCGGGCCTAAGTCCGCCGGCCGCACGCCACGACGAAGCTCGCACGCCGGATCGTCGATATTGGGCGCCGTGGTATCGCGCACCAAGACATCTTTGATCATGAGCTTGGGCTTCACGCGTCCCTGCCAATGCTCGGCCACGGCCTCGAACACCAAATCGACGGCGCTATCGCAATTGATGAGCTTATCGATCTGCGGCACGCGGAACATAATAGCCGGCACACTCGCGGCGCCATCGGTCGCCACGAAGCGCATGTGCTCGCCGGTTTTGCCCACCACGGCGCGATCGCACATTGTCACGCCCTCGGCCGCCAACAGCGGCACCTTGTTGCCCTGGCCAAACGGCTCAAGACGGGAGATCTGCTCGATGGTCTCAATATTCAGCTCGGAGAGGTCAACGGTGGCGGCAACCTCGTCGGTGTCCTCAAAGTCCTCGGCGGGAAGCTCGGACAGCACGGCGGAAAGGCGACGACGGAACTCGTCGAGCTTGGATGCCTCGATGGTCACGCCCACCGCACCGGCATGCCCGCCGCGACGAATCAGCAGGTCGGAGCAACGCTCGACGGCGTCGAACAGGTTGACCTTGCCCACCGAGCGACCCGAACCGCGAGCGATACCGTCTTCGATCGAGAACAGCAGCGCCGGCACGTGATAACGGTTGGTCAGACGGCTCGCTACGATACCCTTGACGCCCTCGTGCCAGCCCTCGCCGCCCACGACGATCGCGCGCCCGCCGTCATAAGTCTCCTCGACCTTCGCCATGGCATCGCGCGTGAGCTCTGCTTCAATCTCGCGACGTTGGCGATTGATCTCCTCGAGCTCGGCCGCCAGTGCGCTCGCCTCGATAGGATCGCGGGCAAGCAGCAGGTCGAGCGCCAGCTTGGGATCGGCCATGCGGCCAGCGGCGTTCAGGCGGGGAATGAGCGAAAACGACAGGCCATCGGCCGTAATGCTAGAAAGGTCGGCCTTGGCGAGCGCTGCCAGCGCGATGTAGCCGGGACGAGCCGTCACGCGCATCTGCTGGATGCCCTCGGCGACCAGTGCGCGGTTCTCGGGCGTCAGCGGCATCATGTCGGACACGGTGCCAAGCGCCGCAACCTCGATCAGCGAACGCCAATACGACGGTTTGCCCAAACGCTCGCCCAGGGCTTGCACCAGCTTGAGCGCCACACCGGCACCGGCAAGCTCGCGCGAAGGGCCCTCGTTCTCAAGCTTAGGGTCGGTCAGGGGCACGCCCTGCGGCACCTGATCGGAGGGCTCGTGATGGTCCGTGACCACCAAATCGATCCCCAGGCTCTCCAGATAGGAGACCTCTTCCTTGGCGGCGATGCCGTTGTCGACGGTCACGATCAGCTGGGGATGAGCGAGCTCATTAACGCGGTCGAGCGCGGCACGCGAAAGACCGTAGCCCTCGTCAAAGCGATGTGGAATAAACGGCGTGACATCGGCACCAAACGCGCGCAGTGCCTCGGTCAACAGACAGGTCGACGTAATACCGTCAACGTCAAAATCGCCAAAGACCGCGATGTGTTCGTGGTTGCGAATGGCACGCTCGACGCGGTCGGCAACGACCGACATGCCCGGGATAATGAGTGGGTCGGCCCAGTCGCGATCGAGTGAAGGCGTCAAAAACAACTGACCTTCCTCGATGGATGTAATGCCGTGCGCAACCATAATGCGCGCCACCAGCCCGGGTATGCCCAGGCCAGCCGAAAGCTCCTTTTCGAGCTCGGGGTTTTGCTGAGCGACCGCCCAGCGATGCGTCGTCTTAAGCGATGACATAGGCGCCCACCCCCGATAGGGGCAGGTCGCCGCGATACCTCTCACGGTTCATAGCGATGAGTCCTCTGTGTATGCCCGCTTCGGCAGGCAGATCTGTTGAACGGATTTATTATACCGTGCAGTGCGGACGCCAATCGCCGCAGCACGCCGCGGTTTCGATAAACGATGCCGGTAATAGCCTCGAAATAATCAAGCGTTTCTGACGCACGGACGCATGCGAGCGTCTAGCATATCCATTCAAAACGGATTCACAAGCAAAGGGAGTCGCAAGCGCATATGAAGCAGTGGGTTGGACTGGGCAAATTTCTCGCGGGGCACATGCAAATCATCGTTCCGATTTGCGTGGCGCTCGGCGTGCTCTTTCCCCAGCAGATCGGCGTGCTCAAGCCCATCGTTCCCGCCCTCTTCGCCTTTATGACGTTCCAAGGTGCGCTCAGCAACACCTTTCACCAGGTGGCCGAGGTGTTCCGCCGTCCACTGCACTTGATTTTGGCGCTGCTCGTCTCGGCGGTGCTTATTCCCATAGCAGCTTATGCCATGGGATCACTGTTCTTTGGTTCCAACCCCAACCTTGTCTGCGGCATCGTGCTCGAGTACAGCGTGCCCGTGGCAGTCACTGCCTTTATGTGGATTAGCATGTTCGGCGGCAACGGCCCGCTCGCGCTCACCATCATCCTGACGTCCTCGGTCATCTCACCTGTGACGATTCCGCTTACGCTCAAGCTCCTGCTGGGTGCCACCGTCTCGATCGATGTGCCGAGCATGATGCAAGACATGGCCTTTATGATCGCCATCCCCGCCGTGCTCGGCATCGTAATCAACGAACTCACGCGCGGATGGGGACACGAGAAACTCTCCCCCGCGCTCTCGACCGCCTGCAAGTTCATGATGATGGGTGTCATCGCGTCCAACTCCACCGCCATGAGCGAGTACGTCCTGCACATGAACGCGATGCGTCTGGAAGTCGCCCTCTTTATTTTGACCTTCGCCATCAGCGGCTTTGTCGTCGGTTTTCTGGTCGCCCGTGCGCTGCATCTGCCGTATAGCGAGACGACTACCATGTGCTTTACCTGCGGCATGCGTAACATCTCTTCGGGCGCCGTCATCGCCACACAGTATTTTCCCGGCGAGGTCGTGTTCCCCGTCATGTGTGGCACGCTGTTTCAACAGGTGCTGGCCTCGATTATCGGGCACCTCTTTGAGCGCCTAACCGGCGAGGAGCGCGCCAAACAGCGCAAGCGGGTCAAGGCCGGCCGCGACGCGATGGCACGCTAGACTGTCCGCATTACGCGGGTGATAGTCTTGCTATACGAGCGTTTCCAGATGCGCACGCAGGCGCTCTGCATCGATATCGAGCGTGGTCTCGGCATTGACCTGGGCCAA
This sequence comes from uncultured Collinsella sp., assembly GCA_900548255.1. Classification (GTDB taxonomy): domain Bacteria; phylum Actinomycetota; class Coriobacteriia; order Coriobacteriales; family Coriobacteriaceae; genus Collinsella. Next base: position 8,786 of record URKH01000072.1, read on the forward strand.
ACGATAACCGACAAAGTAGGGCGAAACCACCCAACGCGGCAACACCTTGGCAATGGTCCGGCCGTCCATGTGGTAGAAGAACAAGTTGTACGACTCCGCGCGGCCGCCGTGGTGCTCGTGCAGGATATAGCGCAGGGCCACCTGAATCGCATCGGCAAACAGGTCCGCTTCGGCTTGGTCGCGGGCGTCGTCGCTGGCGGCGATTCCCTGTGGAGCCGAGACGTTAACCTCAAAGAATCCCATAATCGGTTCGGTTGAGATGTTGACCGAGATTCTCCCCTGTTGCCAAACATTGATGCCTTCGAAATTGGCGGAAGTCAGCGAAGCATAGCCGTCTTCCTGCTCCAAGCCCACAATCTGCATGTGTGGATGGACGAGGCTACCACCCGAAAGCGGGCCCTTGTTCTTGTACATGAGCACGCTTCGATACTGCTGTGAATCGATCATCTGCTGCCAGCAACCCAGGGCAAATCGTATCACATGATGCAGCTCGTCTGGTGCATAGGTCACCAAGTCGGCATCGTGATCTGCCGATTCAATCAACACGGTTTGACGGGTGGCGCGCAGGGTCTTGAACTTGTTCTCGAGCCAAATGCAGTCACCATCGCGCTGGATGATGTTGGCGAGCCCCTCCGGGTCGCAAAAGGGGCACGCGGTGCCAGGGCGCCGGTTGTCGTCGGGCTTACCGTTCGCCTGCTGGACGTCAAATACCAGCGCCACGGGTTATACCTCCAGCGGCACGATCTTGGTGCCATGAAGCTCGGGGACGCCTAGCGCTGCCGCGACCGCGTCGCGATTTGCCGTAGTGATGCCGCCGCCGGGAAGGATGGTCAAACGATCACCCGCATACTCGATTAAACGAGCCAGGTGATCGAAATTATCCTCGATCGACGTACCGGCCGCGCCGCCATGCGTGAGGATGCGCGTAACGCCGCAGTCGGCAAGTGTATCAATCGCATCGAGTTGAGCCTCGGGCGAGAGCTGGTCAAATGCCATGTGGAAGGTGATGTCAAGGGACTCGCGCTTGCATTCCTCGGTCGCACACCCCGCGGCCATAACGAGGGCGCCGAGCGTAAGCTCGTCAAGCGCCCATCCGCCGGCACAAGGCTTGCAGCAGCCAAAGACCAAGCCGTCGGCGCCGGCGCTCACGGCAAGGCCCAAGTCCATCTCCATCATGCGCAGCTCGTCCTGGTTGTAGTGAAAGTCGCCGCCACGCGGGCGAATCATGCACATCACTCGCGCGTCATGCTCGTGAGCATAGCTGACCGTAGCGCTGATAACGCCGGCCGAGGGCGTGGTACCACCGACGGCAAGGTTATCGCACAGCTCGATGCGCTTTGCACCGGCATCGATAGCCGCCGGCACCCGCTCAAAGTTCTCGGCACAAAACTCGTACAGCATAGATAGACCCCCAAAGACAGCAGATGTTTTCCGACGGGCA